>CALAED010000339.1 GCA_937891035.1 uncultured Thermomonosporaceae bacterium
CGTCTCCATCGAGCACCGCAGCTACACCGACGCCGCGGGCGAGTCAACGGTCGAGCACATCCAACTGAACGCGTACGGACCGCAGCTGGAAGGCAAGCTGTGCGACATCGCAAAGGAACTCGCGACGGCGGTGACGAGAAACCTGGCGAAGCCGTGACTGGCCTGGGATGGGCCTGTCCACCGACTATGGTCAGGTCAGTCCGCTCAACAATGAGCCGAAAGCCCTCGTCGCCGCGTCTTGCTCGCGGCACGTCATTCCCGATATGCCCGTCCCGCCGTGCTAGGTCTGGTTACGCTTGTCCGCCGTGGAGCTGAGCAAAACCGAACTAGATGAGTTGGTCGAGCAGGCGACCGTCGACGCCTATGGCGAGCATGAGGAGTTGACGGGTTTTCAGACCATGTTCGAGGAACACCTGGCGGTGCCGTTCCAGACGACCGTGCTGGGCGTCGATGTGACCGTAAGGAAAATCGATCTATTGCCGAGCCGCGGGATTGTCGCGATCTGCACCCGTGGACGGCATCGCCAAACGATCGACATCCTCGATCTTCCGCTGCCGAGCCCACCCCCGGCGGGCGCTGAATGGATCGAAGCCTACCGGCACTGGAGTCCCTGACCCGCAAGATGAGCGAATACCAATATTACGAATTCCTTGCGCTGGACCGTCCCTTAGATGAGCGCCAGCAGGCCGAGGTCCGCGCGCTGTCGACCAGGGCCCGGATCACCGCGACCAGCTTCACCAATGAGTACCACTGGGGCGATTTCCGCGGCGACCCGTACAAGATGTTGGAGCATTATTACGACGCCCACCTGTATGTGGCGAACTGGGGCACCCATCGGGTGATGTTCCGCCTTCCCCGTACGCTCCTGCCGCTCGATGTCGCCGAGCGGTATTGCGTGGACGGGCATGTGATGGCGTACAAGTCCGGCAAGCACCTCATCCTCGACCTGTCCAGCGAGGACGAGAGCGGCGACTGGGTCGAGGGTGCCGAAGACGCGCTGTCAGCCATGATCGGGGTCCGTACGGAGTTGGCTGCCGGAGACCTCCGGCCGCTGTATCTGGCGTGGCTGGCGGCCTTCGGCTCATGGGAACGAGACGAGGACGCCTTCGACTATGACGAAGATAACGATCTCGAACCGTCGGTGCCGGCCGGGCTCGGAACTCTTAGTGCACCCCAGCGTGCCCTGGCCGACTTCTTGCGCGTGGACTCCGATCTGCTCGCCGTTGCGGCCGAGGCCAGCCCGCCACTGAGAGCGGTCGAGGACGACGCAGCAAAGCTGACGGCGTGGATCGCCGCACTGCCCCCGCGGCAGAAGGACGCGTTCCTGGTCCGGGTGGCAATCGATCAAGCGGCACAGGTCCGGATGGAGTTGCTGCGCCGATTCCGCGGAGAGCATGGAACACCATCCGACACCCCGGCTGACGATCCTTCCCCGCGTACGGTTGCCGAGTTGCTCGACGCGGCAGCCGATCGTCGCCGGGAACGCGAGCGCCGGGCAGCCGCCGCGCGCGCCGCCGAGGAGGCCCGCCGCGCCAAGGAACGGGCGCTCGCCAGGGAGAAACGGCTGGACGCGCTGGCCGCCGACCCGGAGGCGGCGTGGTCACGCGTCGGCGCGCTGATCGCCACCCGAAAACCCAGAGAGTACGACACGGCCGTCGAACTGCTCAAAGATCTGCATGCGCTCGCCGAGCGCAGCGGCGATACCGAGGATCTCACGCGCCGCTGCACGCTGCTGCGCCAGGAGCATCACCGCAAACCGAGCCTTATCGAGCGCCTCGATCGCGCCGGATTCACACAATGATCTAAGCCACCCTGACAGTCTTCCGGACCTACCAAGGGTGGGCGTTCTCTTCCTGTGGCCTCGCACATCGCGTCATCGCTGGGTGCGAGCATAACCGCACCATGGAGCACGTCGCCCCACCACAGTGCTGATCAGGATGGGGTCCAGCGTCTACCGATCAACCCACAGGGGGAAGCACACTCGGTACAGCCGGCCGTTGGAACCGGAATTTGGCGGCGTCGGTCGAAGTGGTCGGTGATCCGGCCGTTATGGCCGGTGCACGCGGTAGGGGAACAGATGACTTCTGCGCTGGCGATCAATCTTTTGTCGTCGCTTCTGGCTTTCCTGCTCGGCGGCGCTGCTCGCGGATTGCACCAGCGTTGGAAGGCGGTCGGCCCGGCACGACGGGTCTGGCGGCTCGGCCGGTCGGCGGAGGTCGTCTTAGCCTTGTCCGACGGGCCGGGCCACGCCACCACGCTCCCCACCCTCTACGAGGGTGACGCGGAGGCCGCCGGGACCGTGGCGGCATACCTGCGCAGCGTCTGTGGTGCCCGGACGCGGATCATACGGGCGAGTACCTTCTCGCGAGTCCGGGACGCCCACAGCGATCTGGTCGTCATCGGCGGCGCTCGAGCGAACGACCTGTACAAGGAGATCGACCGCCGCGTCTCGATGCCGTATAGGTTCACGCTTTACCGCGACCGAGCCGACCTGGTCAGACTCGCCGATGGCCGGGTGTTCGCCCAAGAAGTCATGCACGCGAAGACCGTCCGCGACTTCGCCGCCATCAGTTTCCTGCCCAGTCCTTTCGACCCGGATCGGCGCATCGTGATCCTGGCTGGGTGCGGAATGCAGGCCACCGTGGCCGCGGCCAAAATGGTGACGGCCGATGGCATCCGCAAGATCGCCCGTCTCCGCCCTCCCGTCACCCCGTTTTCAGTGGTGATCGAAATCGAGATCATCGATGGCCAGGCGACAAAACCACATATCACCGACGTCGTCCACTGGAGCATCCGTGCTTGAAGCTCGAGCCCAGATCGGCCGTGCACATTGGACACCATTCAATGCGACAAAACAGGCGAGAACGCGGCCTGGACTCGCAGGTTGTGATCGGGTTGCTCACCGACGTCGCCAGGTCCCCGCTGATGGTCACCGATGGCGTCGCCCTCCGAACGATTACGCGTTGAAGGCGGACATAGACTCTGCCTCTGTCTTCCCTGTCGCTCAAGGAGACTTATGCAGCTCGGCCTGTTCACCGCCTGTCTACCGTGGCTCACGCTTGAGGAGGTCGCTGAGTGGGCCGCGTCAGCCGGTTATGACGCCCTAGAAGTTGCGGCGTGGCCGTCCGGTGACGACCATCCGCACCACGCCACCCACCTTGAGGTTGACGGCCCACCTATCGACACCGAGCGAATCGGGGCGCTACTCGCCGAGCACGGTTTGGCTCTGTCCGCGGTGAGCTGCTACGAGAACAATCTCATCGGTGACCCGGCTGAGCGCGAGCGGATTCATGGCCATCTCAAGGCATGCATCCGCGCCGCCTCTGTGCTCGGCGTGCCGCACGTCGGCACGTTCATCGGCCGGGATGCGGCGAGGACGGTGTCGCACAATTTGCGCGAGGCCGAGAAGCTGCTACCCGAACTGGTCCGGTACGCCGACGACCACGGCGTCCGGCTTGTCATCGAGAACTGTCCGATGGAGGGTTGGCACCCGGACGGGTATCCCGGCAACCTGGCATATTCGCCCGAGCTGTGGGACTGGTTGTTCGACCTCGGGCTGTACTTGAACTACGACCCGTCGCACCTGGTGTGGCTGGGTATCGACCCGGTCGATGCCCTCCGGCCGTGTCTCAAGACGGGCAGGGTGCTCCACGTCCAGGCCAAGGACATCGAGATCGACGCGCGATACCGGACGCGATACAGCGTCTTCGGCAAGGCTGTCGGCCGCGCCCGGCCCGAGGACACCGGCTGGTGGCGGTACCGCGTCCCCGGCCGCGGTCAGCTCGACTGGAACCGGATCATCGACACCCTCTACACCGGCGGCTTCGACGGCGCGGTCGCCGTCGAGCACGAGGACCCGGTCTGGGGCGGCACCCCCACCAAGATCAAGCAAGGACTGGAGATCGCAGCGCAGACCCTGCGTCCGCTGATCCGTTGACGATCATGGTTCGTCAGCACTGAGCGGATTGGCTCGGCCGAGACAGCGGGCCAACGCCTCCACGCTGCACCCATCCAGTACGTCCCTTACGCCAGGCAGCTTCCAGCACGTGTCCTTGCCGTTCACCAGATCATCGAGGCGCAGTCGGGCGGCCAGCACGGGAAACCGGACCAACAGGATCGCCGCCCGTGCCATGGCGTCATCGTCCTCGGTGTGCCCGACATGGAGCCTGACCGCCTCGAGCATCCCCAACGCGTTCGCGATGCGCTTGATCATGCGGGGATTGGCCGGCATCAGACTCGCGTACGTGTGCAGGAGATGGTCGCCGCGCACCTGGGTTGCGGCGGCGGTGGCATCTTGACGTACGCGGTCGCTCCGCGCCCTTTCCTCGTCGCGGATGTACGGTGTCACGTCGGCGGGCGTTCGGGCTTGCCGCGGGCCGGCGTCGTCGCCAGTCTGGACGGCGATCCGGTTCGGCGATACCCCCGGCCCGGCTGTCGCGCCGTCCGCCGGGCCGTCTGGCGTTGCTTCGACCACGTCGTCGAGGTACGCGGAGACCTGCTCAGCGGAAAGGTCTGGAACGAGCACCACGTGGTCGAACACCTTCAGGGTGAAATCCGATCCGGGGTCACGGGTGGCGGACCCGGGGTTCTGGAACTCGGCGTATTGCGATGTGAAGGCCTGCCGGACCCAGTGGCCGTCGGCGAGCACGAGGACGAACAGGCGTGCCGGTTCGCGACGGCGAGGCCGGCCGCGGGCGGGCGGCCGGCGCAGGATCGTGTGCACGGTCTCGAGGATCTTCACCACCCGTTCCGCGGGGCACCGGTCCAGGTCGTCGATGACCAGCAGGATCGGCTTCCGCCGATCGTGACCGGCACGGCCGGGTGGCACCCGCGGCGTCCACCCGCGCAACCAACTGATCATGTCGGCGACCTGACCCAACGGGTTGTCCTCCGTATGCAGGTGCAGTTGGCCGAACGGGGCGGAATGCCAAAACAGCGTCCTCCCGAGCGTTTGACCGATGCCGACCAAGGCCCCGATCGCCGCCGTAATGGCGACCACAGTCTGTACCCACGACGGCGAGAGGAGGGCGCTCACCAGCCCGGCGCCCAGGGCTACCGCGAGTGCGGTCAGCGTCGCCGGCGACCGTGTGGTTCGTGCCGCCACCGACCAGACGTGCATGAACGCGCGGGTGGCCCAGAATCGGGACCGGCGCACTTCCCTCTCGATCGCGGCGGCCAGCGACCACCATTCGGGCGCTATCGCGCACTCCCGCCAGGCGTCATACTCCACGACCAGCGGAGGCGTCCAATCCGGGCCGTGCGCCTGCTCATCATCAAGGAGAAGCCTGACCAACGTGGTCTTGCCCGCGCCCCACGGTCCGTCGACGTGCACCACCGCGCTGGTGCTGGCAGAGTCATTGGAGAGCTCGCTCAGCAGCGCACCCAGGTGCGCCGCCAGAATCCGCCGACCAAGCCCGTCCTGGACTCGAGTGGAGTCGACCTGCGCTTGTGCGGATAGACGCGATTGGGAGTCCCACATCACCGGGGCGATGGTCACGGCTCCCTCTGTGCCGAAGGCCAGCCCGGCCCGGCCTTCAGCGTCCGGCACGGTGGCCAGCGAGAACACGCCACGGGCGGAAACCAGTTCGGGACGGCCGATGCGCTGACCGGTACGGGCGTCCCAGCACGTCAACCGACCGTCCATGCCGGCGCAGATCAACGTCACCCTGCCGTCCCGCAGGGTGACGACGACGACGCCGGACAGGCCGCCGGGACCGACGACGATCCGGGCGTCCAGGCGTGCGCCGGCGTTGTCCCATCGAGACAGGACGCCGTTGCTGCCGACAGAGACCACGATCGGCGGGCCGGTCGGCATCCTCGCGACGGTCACCGCCCACACAGCCCCGCCTTCGCTTTCCAACACCGGTCCGAGTTGGTGACCCGTTTCGGCGTCCCAACGACACACGGTCCCCTCGTCGCCCCCCGTCACCAGCGTGGGCCTGCCGTCGACCGGCGCACCCGCGGTCATGGCCCGTATGGGACCCACATGTTCACCGAACGGTTCGCCGACGGGCTCACCCGTCTCGGCGTCCCAGCGGCGAATCCGCCCGTCGTCCGACCCGGTGAACAGCATCGCCCTCGGTCCCGGGACCGTCAGCGCCGCCATGGACCACACCGGCCCACCGTCCGACGACATCGCTCGGCCGACCTGCACGCCTTGGACGCCATCCCACAGCTGCACCGTCCCTCGGCTGCTCGCGGTGGCGAACCGGACCCGCCCATCGGGCAGCGTCGCGGCGATCATCGACCGCACCACGACCTGGTCCGCTGTCACGGCCTCGCTGAGCAACTCGCCGCTCGCGCCGTTCCACCAGGTAACCCTTCCCTTCGAGCCACCGGCCGCGACGACGAAAGTGCCGTCGGGCAGCGCGGCGGTCGCGAGGGCCCAGACCGGCCCCTGGAGGAGACCGGTCAGCCGCAAGGCCCCCGCGTGCTGCGGGCTGCCGGCGGTCACCCGGCCGTCCATCGAGCTAACGCCAGTAGCGACGAGCGCGACGCATAAAACGAGCACACCACTAACATCCGCACCTCGGCATGGTAGGTAGATTTCCGGCTTGATTTCGTTCTAGCCCATTTCGTCGGATTGTCGACCGAAGCGACCGCAGAGGGCACCACCGACGCTCGCTAAGGGTTTGGCGGCGACCAGATGATCGAGACGATCTGGAGAGCCGCGGTTGCGAGGTGTTGGTCGCCGGCGATGCGGGCTCGGTCGGCCGCCTGGTCGGGGGTGACGCCGCGGGTGCACAGACGCCAGGTGGTGTCGGCGTCGAGTTCGAGCGTCGCGGCGGGCCTGGGGTGCGGTTGATGGTTCAGCCGCCAGCGGTCGGGGCCGCGGGTGCAGGTCCAGTCTCCGCCGCCGGGTCCGGTCACTATGACGTGCAGGGTGGTGCCTTCGGGGGTGGTGATATCGCGCAGCGTGTATGGCAGGGCGCGCAGAAAGGTGTCGATGACGGGGCCGAGGTAGCGCGGGTCGGTGAGTCCGGTCCGTCCCGTCGCGTCGCAGATCTGCTGGTGGTGGGTCCAGTACTCGGTGTATTCGCGGGCGACGTCCAGCCAGTGGGGCTGCGGCTCGGGACCGGCCCAGCGCACGGGTCCGCCGAGGGCGTCCATGTCGACGGTCTGCCAGAACTCCACGATTTGGGTGCCGGAGATCGACAGCAGCTCGATGAGCATCGATGGGCTGATGCGGCGGGCGGCGCGGACCCACTCGTCGTTGATGCGGTCGAGGAAGGTGGGGAACGGCTCGCCGTCGCGCGG
>CALAED010000340.1 GCA_937891035.1 uncultured Thermomonosporaceae bacterium
ACCGCAGGTACATCCGGAGCAGGTCGGCGCCGAACAGCGCCGACTCCTCGCCGCCTTCGCCCGCCTTGATCTCGAGGATGACGTCCTTGTCGTCGTTGGGGTCGCGCGGCACGAGCAGCCGGCGCAGCCGTTCGTCGAGTTCGACCTTGCGCGCCTCGAGCTGGACGGCCTCAACGGCGAACGTCTCGTCTTCTTCCGCCAGCTCACGGGCGGTGCTCAGATCGTCGTCGGTTTGCCGGAGCTCGCGGTAGGTCTCGACGATCGGGCGCAGCTCCGCATAACGCTTGCCCAGCGTCCGCGCACGATGCTGGTCGGCGTGCACGGCCGGGTCGGCCATACGGTGCTCGATATCGGTGTATTCGCTGATCAGATCGTCGAGGTTCACGTCATATCCCGGATCCGCGGAGGCACGCCGCCGCGCGGCCGGCGATCGTCCGCGGACTGAGAACACCGGCCGACCCGGGCAGCGGGCCGACCGGCGTTGGTGTGGTCACTTCTTGGCCGCGCCCTTCTTGGACTTGGACGTGGCCTGCTTGCCGAAGCGCTTTTCGAACCGGGCCACGCGGCCGCCGGTGTCGAGGATCTTCTGCTTGCCCGTATAGAACGGGTGGCAGTTGGAGCACACGTCGGCGTGGATGACGCCGTTGGGCGCGGTGCTGCGCGTCTCAAAGGTATTCCCGCACGTACACGTCACGGTGGTGAGGACGTAGTCGGGGTGGATGTCAGGCTTCACGGTTTCTCCTCGCTTTGGGCGGTCGCCGGGTCATCCCCAGCCCGAGGACATCCGAAGCTGGAGGGGATGTGAACCGGTACCACAGCGGTTCGCACGTATCAGTGTGCCAGAAAGCTGAACGTGTCGACGTCACCAGACATTCCCAGGCCCGAGCGGGGCGGTCCGGGCGGGGGGCTCAGCCGGTGTGGCCGAGGTAGGTGAGGACGGCCATCACGCGACGATGGTTGTCCTCGGCGGGCGGCAGGTCGAGCTTGAGAAAGATGTTGGAGATGTGCTTTTCGACGGCGCCCTCGGTGACGACCAGGTCGCGGGCGATCGCGGCGTTGGACCGGCCCTCGGCCATCAGCCCGAGCACCTCGCGTTCGCGCGGCGTCAGCGCCTCCAGCCGGTCGCCGCCGCGGCGCCGGCCGAGCAACTGGCCGATCACCTCTGGATCGATGACCGCGCCACCGGCGGCGATCTTCCGTACGGCCTGGACGAACTCGGCCACGTCCGCCACCCGCTCTTTCAGCAGATAGCCGACACCCTGCGCGCCGCCGCCGATCAGCTCGGTGGCGTACCGCTCCTCGACGTACTGCGACAGCACGAGGATCGGCGTGCCGGGAACGCGCTCGCGCGCCGCCAGCGCCGCCCGCAGGCCCTCATCGGTGAAGGTCGGCGGCATCCGTACGTCGACGATCGCGAGGTCGGGCGTGTGCCCGGCCACGGCCTCGACGAGCGCGGGCCCGTCGCCCACCGTGTCGACCGCCTCGATGCCCTCGTCCGCCAGCAGCCGGACCAGACCCTCGCGCAACAGCACCGAATCCTCGGCGATCACCACTCGCATGTGCCCATTGTGGGGGTCGCCGTGGACTTTACCCCAGCTTTAGCCGGGATCACGGAGACTCCTCGCCGGACAGGTGGCCGGGCGATCCGCTGGTGGCGAGCGGTGGCTCGGACAGTGAGCCCGAAGGTGGGGGGCGAGTGGTGGGCCTAAGTGGTGACCGGCGCCGGTCGGCTGATCGGTGGTAAACCGACGTACGGTGGCAGGCGTGAGCGTGGTGCGACGCGAGACACGACGTCGGTGGCTCATGGTGGCCGGGTTCGTCGCGGCGCTGTGCGCGGCGCCGGTCGTGATCGCGGCGCTGCCGGTCGCGCGTTCGTCGCTCACCGCCGACGCGCTGCGCGACCGGACCCTGACGTCGACCGCGGCGCCCTACCAGGGTCTGGTGGAGGCGCGCGGCTCGCTCGGGCTGCCCGACCTCCCCGGGCTGAGCGATGTGACCGGCCTGCTCGGCGGTACGACGCGGATGCGCGTGTGGTACGACTCGGCGCGGCGCTGGCGCGTCGATGTGATCACCCCGACCGGCGAACGCGACGTCCAGCGCAACCCGCGAGGGACGACGATCTGGGACTATGAGCGGAACCTGTTCACCCAGGTGCGCGGGGAGCCGCCCATCCGGTTGCCGCGCGGCTCCGATCTGACGCCGCCTGACCTGGCCCGCCGGCTGCTGGGCATCGCCGCGCCTCGCGACCGCCTCACCGCGCTGCCGCCCCGCAGGGTGGCCGGCGTGGCCGCCGCCGGCCTGCGTGTCACTCCGGTCGATCCGGCGACGACGGTGGGCCATGTGGACGTGTGGGCCGACCCCGGCACCGGGTTGCCGGTGGCTGTCGAGATGACGGGCAAGGGCGGCGGCCGCGCGGTGCTCTCGACGCGCTTCCTCGACCTGCGGCAGCGCCGACCGGCCGCGTCGGTACTTGCGGTCTCCCCGCCGGCGGGAACGCCGAGCGTCAGCCTCGGCGCCCCTGATCTGATCTCCAGGCTGTCCAGGTTCCTGCTGTCCCGGCTGCCCGATCGCCTCGCCGGTTATCCGGCGCTGCCGGTGGCCGGCGACAGCGGCACCGTCCGGGCGTACGGCACCGGCTACGCCGCGTTCGCCGCCCTGCCCCTCCCCGGCCGGTTCGGGCGGCGGGTGCTTGAGGCCGCTCGGTCGGCGGGGGCGCAGGCCGTCCAGGTCAGCACGGCGGCCGGCATGCCACCCGCCGACGCCTTCGTGATCCGTACGCCCCTGCTGACCGCGCTCGTCGCGGCGGAGTCCGAATTCGGCCGCGCCTTCCTGCTCGCCGGACCGGTCCAGCCCAAGCTGCTGATGACGGCGGCACAGCAGCTGATCATGGAGCTGGGATGACCACCTGGATGATCACCACGCGCGGACTGACCAAGCGCTTCGGGCGGATCACCGCGGTCGACGGAGTCGACCTGAACGTCCGCGCCGGCGATCGGTACGGGCTCCTCGGGCCCAACGGCTCCGGCAAGACGACCGCGGTCAGGATGCTGCTCGGCCTGGTGTTCGCCACGTCCGGCGAGATCGAACTGCTCGGGCGGCCGATGCCCCGCCACGCCACCGAGGTGCTGACCGAGGTCGGCGCCCTGGTCGAGGGCCCGGCCGCGTACGGTCACCTGCCCGGGCGCGCCAACCTGGCTCTCGTGGACGCGGCGGGCCCCAGATCGGCCCGCACGCCGGGCCGGCGATCGCGCCGGGATCGGCGGCGCAGGGTCGAGGCGGCGCTTGAGCGGGTCGGGCTCGGCGGCGTGGACAACCGGCCGGTCAAGGCGTACTCGCTGGGCATGCGCCAGCGGCTCGGCCTGGCCGCCGCGCTGCTCGGCGAGCCGCGCCTGCTCGTGCTCGACGAACCGACGAACGGGCTCGACCCGCAGGGCATCAGAGAGGTGCGGGAGTTGCTCGAAGAGCTGAACGCGGCGGGCACGACCGTGTTCTTGTGCAGCCATCTGCTGGCCGAGGTGGAGCAGCTGTGCACACGGGTCGGCATGATGGACCGCGGCAGACTCGTGCTCGAAGACGACCTCGCCAAGCTGCGCGCGCCCACCGGCCGCATCATGATCAACAGCCCTGACGCCGAGCGCGCGGTCGCCCTGCTCGACGGCCGGGTCGAGGCGCGCGACGGGAACCGGCTGCTGGTGCGCGGCGAGCACGGCGAAGATCCGGCGACGCTCAACGCCAAGCTCGTCGGGGCGGGGTTGCGGGTCAGCGAGATCCACGTCGAACGGCGCACGCTCGAGCAGGTCATGCTCGAGGTGACGGGCCCGGGCAGCGACCGGATCGACCGGCCGTTCGGCCGGGACCGTCCGCCTGAGGTCCTCGCGTACCGCGCCGGATCGGCGGCCGGCCCCGAAGGCCATGGCGGCGGGAGCGGCCCGCGCGACCCTGACGGCGGCGCGGACTCAAGCCCTGACGGCGGCGCGGACGCCGCTCGGCGGGCCGCGCCGTGACGCGGGTCGAACTGGTCAAGCTGCTGCGCCGGCCGCGCACCTGGATCGCGATCGCGTTGCTGTGCGGGCTGCCGGCCGTGGTGGCCGCCTTCCTCGCCACGACCCAGG
>CALAED010000341.1 GCA_937891035.1 uncultured Thermomonosporaceae bacterium
GCCCGGCACGTGGTCGCCACCTCGGCCGCGCGGTACATCCAGTGGCTGCGCGGTGAGGCCCCGACGGACTGATCAGCGCCGGTCAGCCCGGCGCGCCGACCCGCGGTCTGGCGGCCCCGCACGAGGGGCCCGCGGCGGCCGCGACAGGCGATGGCAGGCCGAGGCTCGCCTTGATCGCCACACTGACGAGCGTGACGAGCAGGGCGACGTCGCTGGGGGTCTCGAGCCGGATGCCGATCCAGTCGTCGCCCGGCACCATGAAGATCCGGCGCGAGTGCGCCAGTGCCTCGCGCATCCGGTCGATCACCGGCCGGGTCAGCCGGAGATCTGCGTACGCCTCATCGTGAAAGTGCAGGATCTGGCCGGTGAGCGTGCCAACGCCCACCCCCACGCCACAGTCCGCCGGCGCCGTACGGACGCCGGGCCAAGCGCTGAGCAGCGCGATCACGCGTCCGGCACAAGAGCTACCGGCGATTGTCGGGGCGCTCACGGGACAAGGCTTCCCTGGGATCACACATGATCGGAACCATCCGTGCTCGAACTGTTATCCACGTGACAACTGAGGCGTCAGATTCCGTTAAGCCTAGCGTCGCCGGCCCGTCGGCGCGGGCGAGGACGGTGCGGGCGAGGGCGGTGCGGGCGAGCGCGCTGTGGGCGAAGGCGGTGCCGACGACTTCTTGGCCCGCTTGTCATGGCCCTTCGCCTTGCCTTCGGTGCCCTCGCCGCCCTCTTCGCCGGTGCCCTTGGCCTTGTCGGGGCCGTCGCCGGGGGAGCCCGGCGACGGAGACGGCGTCGGCCGGGGGGCGTCCGGCGACGGCACGGACGTCGGGGCACCCCCGGCGCCGCCCACGCCCCCGGGGGCACCGGAATCGCCGGCTCCGCCGCCCGGCGCCGGGGTGGACGGGTGCGTGGTGGTGCGATGCGAGGCCGGCCGGTCACCGCCGAGCGGCCCGGGCAGTGAGCCGGTGCCGGCCGCCACCGCGACACCGCCTACGGCCGTCGCCGACAGACCGAGCGCGACGGCCGCCTTGACGGTCAGCACGCGGGCGAGCAGCGGCCGCCGTCGCGGCGGCGTGAGGCGGGCGCGCCGAAAGGCGGCGACCGCGGCCTCCTCGCCGGCCGTCTCTTCGTCGGTGGCCGGGGCGGCCGCCGCGGCGAGAAAGGCGGTGAGGGCGTCTTGACCCGGTCGTGGGCCCACCGCGGCGTCGCGGAGAATGCGCTCGGCTTCGTCTCGGCCGATCCGGTCCTCGTTCATGGTTGCCCCCATCCTGCCGCATACCACAGGCGAATCGCCCGGGTCTGGCGCGGATGTCCGCTGCGGGTCCTGGCCCGAGGCTTTCCAGGGATTTATCCGGAAACATGGGCCCTCTGCGGCTGCCGGTGTACCCCGGTTCGCCCGAGCGACCGTACGGTCGCGGCGATCCCAGCCTCCTCGTTGTAGGCGGGGACGATGATCGAAATTGGTGGTGGGCGGCCCCCGTTAAGCGTTTCCCGTAATTGCACCGCTCCGAATTGTCAGGCTCGGTGGCCGACCTCCTGGAGCAGCCAGACGTTGCCGTCCGGATCGCGGAAGTCGGCGAAGGATCCATAATCGACGCGGCCCGGATCCGGGCCCGCCGCCCGCTCGCCCGATACGAAATGGAAGACCTCGTTGATGTCGACGCCGCGCTCGGCGAGGTGGGCGCGTGCGGCGATGATGTCGGTCACGACCAGATGCAGCCCTTCGACGGACCCTGGCGTCGCCTCCGTGATGCCTTTCCCGATGGTGATCGAGCAGGCCGAGCCCGGCGGCGTCATCTGCACGACGCGGAAGCTCTCGCTCGGGCCGGTGTCGACGTCCAGGTTGAAGCCGGCCTGCTCGACATAGAAGGCCTTCGCCCGATCCACGTCGGAAACGGGTATGAGGACGAGTTCCAGCTTGAAGTCCATGGCGAGATCTCCTCCGTACGATCGGGCGCCGGGTCACGCGCTGACTATCCCAGCCGGCCGCCGGTGAGCGCGACGTCGCGTCGCCTCCCGCGTGTCCGCCGCACGCCGCCGTCGGCTGGGGGCGCCGAGCGCTCCGGCACGGCAAAACCGGTTCCCGGCGCGCGGGGCCGTATCCGTAGACTGGACGCGTGATCTCCCGTATTGACCTGCGCGCCTCGCTGCCGCGAGACCTACGCGCGGTGCTGCCGAGGGCCGACATGGACGTCGAGGCCGCCGTCGAAGCGGTGCGACCCATCTGTGCCGACGTGCGGCATCGCGGGGCCACCGCCGTACGGGAGTACACCGAGGAGTTCGACGGGGTGTCGCTCGCGGCCGCCCGCGTCCCCGCCGACGCGATCCGCGCCGCCCACGACGAACTCGACCCGTCCATACGCGCCGCGCTGGCGGAATGCGTCCGCCGCGTCCGGCTGGTCCATCACGATCAGCGCCGCGACGACGTGACCACCCAGGTCGTGCCCGGCGGCACGGTCACCGAGCGCTGGGTGCCGGTGCGGCGGGTCGGGCTGTACGTGCCGGGCGGCCAGGCCGTCTACCCCTCCAGCGTCGTCATGAACGTGGTGCCCGCCCAGGAGGCCGGGGTCGAGTCGCTCGCGGTCACCTCGCCCCCCCAGCGCGAGTTCGGCGGGCTGCCCCATCCGACGATCCTGGCGGCGTGCGCGCTGCTCGGCGTCGATGAGGTGTACGCCGTCGGCGGCGCGCAGGCGGTGGCGATGTTCGCCTACGGCACCGAGGAGTGTCCCGCCGTCGACCTCGTCACCGGGCCGGGCAACATCTGGGTGGTGGCCGCGAAACGGCTGCTCAAAGGCATCGTCGGCATCGACGCGGAGGCCGGTCCCACCGAGATCGCGATCCTCGCCGACGCCACCGCCGACCCGGTGCACGTCGCCGCCGATCTGATCAGCCAGGCCGAGCATGACACGCTGGCCGCCGCGGTGCTCATCACCGATTCGACCGAGCTCGCCGACCAGGTCGAGGTCGAGCTCGAACGACAGGTCCCGCGCACCAAGCACGCCGCCCGGATCACCGCGGCGCTGGCCGGACGGCAGTCCGGCATCGTCCTCGTCGACGGCATCGACGCCGGGCTGCGGGTGGCCGACGCCTACGCCGCCGAGCACCTGGAGATCCAGACCGCCCGTGCCCGCGAGGTGGCCGCCCGGGTGCGCAACGCCGGCGCGATCTTCGTCGGGCCGCACGCCCCGGTGTCGCTCGGCGACTATCTGGCCGGATCCAACCATGTGCTGCCCACCGGCGGGTGCGCCTGCCACACGGGCGGGCTCTCGGTGCAGAGCTTCCTGCGCGGCATCCACGTCGTCGACTACGACGCCGCCGCGCTGGCCGCCGCCACCGCCGAGGTGGTGACGCTGGCCGAAGCCGAGGACCTGCCCGCCCATGGCGCCGCGATGAAGGCCCGCTTCGACTGGGGGATCCCACGGTGAGCGAGCCGCAGGAGCGCGCCGTCGGCTGGACCGGGGAGCGCGCGGACCGACCCCGCGAGCGTCGGCGAGCCAATGAACGCAGCGAGCAGGCGAGCGATGCTCGCTCTGCGAGCAAAGCGAGCGAGCACGCGACGAGGGAAGTCGGCGGCACCGGCGCGCCGAGGCCGAGCGGGGAACACGGAGTGACCCAGCTCGACGATCTGCCGATCCGCGCGGACCTGCGGGGCCGGGAGCCTTATGGGGCACCTCAGCTGAACGTGCCGGTGCGGCTGAACACCAACGAAAACCCCTACCCGCCATCGCCCAGGCTGGCCCGGGCCCTCGGTGACGCGGTCGCCGCCGTCGCCGGCTCCCTCAACCGCTATCCGGACCGGGACGCGGTCGAACTGCGCAAGGACCTGGCCGACTATCTCGGGCACGGCCTGACCGGGCGGCAGGTGTGGGCGGCCAACGGCTCCAACGAGATCATCCAGCACCTGCTCCAGGCGTTCGGCGGGCCCGGACGCACCGCGCTGGGCTTCGAACCGTCCTACTCGATGCACCCGATCATCACCCGCGTGTCGGGCACCGAGTGGATCAACGCCCATCGGGCCGAGAATTTCGGTCTCGACCCCGACGCGGCCATCGCCGCGATCGCCGAGCGTCGGCCGGACATCGTGTTCCTCACCTCGCCGAACAACCCAACCGGCACCGCGCTGCCGCTGCCGGTGATCGAGGCGGTGGCCGCGGCGGCGCCCGGCATGGTCGTCGTCGACGAGGCCTACGCCGAGTTCCGCAGGTCCGGCACCCCGAGCGCGCTGTCGCTGTTGCCTGGCCGGCCGCGGCTCGTCGTGACCCGCACGATGTCCAAGGCGTTCGCGATGGCGGGCACCCGCGTCGGCTACCTCGCCGCCGATCCGGCCGTGATCGACGCGCTGTTGTTGGTCCGGCTGCCCTACCATCTGTCCGCGGTCACGCAGGCGGTGGCCAGAACGGCGCTGGCCCACACCGGCGAGTTGCTCGCCGCGGTCGAGGTGCTGCGCGGCGAGCGCGACGCGCTCGTACGGTGGCTGCGCGACCGCGGCCTCGCGGTGGCCGATTCCGACGCCAACTTCGTGCTGTTCGGGCGGTTCGCCGACCGGCGCGCCGTCTGGCAGGGCCTGCTCGAGCGAGGCGTGCTGATCCGCGAGGCCGGGCCGCCGGAGTGGCTGCGGGTCAGCGTCGGCACACCGGAGGAGATGGCCGCCTTCCGCGCGGCGCTGACCGAGACATTGGGTGAGCCGCGGACCGAGACGCCGAACAACACGCTGGGGGAGCGCACATGAGCCGGGAGCGAGAAGGCGAGCGACCCATGAACCGCTCCATGGGCAGGACCGGACGCGTCGAGCGCGCGACCAAAGAGTCGCAGGTCCTCATCGAGATCGATCTCGACGGCACCGGCCGGGCCGACGTGGCCACCGGAGTCGGCTTTTTCGACCACATGCTGAGTCAGCTCGGCGCGCACGGCTCGTTCGACCTCACCGCCAAGACGAGCGGCGACCTGCACGTCGATGCCCACCACACGATCGAGGACACCGCGATCGCGCTCGGCCAGGCGTTTCGCGAGGCCTTGGGCGACAAGGCGGGCATTCGCCGGTTCGCCGCCGCGGCCGTCCCGCTGGATGAGACGCTCGCCCAGGTCAGCGTCGACATCGCGGGCCGGCCCTACCTGGTGCACAGCGAGCCGGCGGGCATGGCGCCGATGATCGGGCCGGACTACGACGTGACGATGACCCGGCACATCTTCGAGTCGTTCGTCGCGCACGCCCAGATCTGCCTGCACGTCCACGTCCCCTACGGCCGCAACGCCCACCACATCGTCGAGGCCCAGTTCAAGGCGTTGGCCAGGGCGCTGCGCGACGCCGTCGCGCCCGATCCCAAGATCACCGGGATCCCGTCTACGAAGGGCACGCTATGAGGCCCAACGTCGTCGTCCTCGACTACGGCTCGGGCAACCTGCGTTCGGCCGAGCGGGCGATCGCGCGGGCCGGCGCCGAGGTCACCGTGACCGCCGACCGCGCCGCCGCGCTTGCCGCCGACGGTCTGGTCGTCCCGGGTGTCGGGGCCTTCGCCGCCTGCATGGCCGGGCTCCGCGGCGTCCAGGGCGAGCAGATCATCGGCCGCCGGCTGGCCGGCGGCCGCCCTGTGCTCGGCATCTGCGTCGGCATGCAGATCTTGTTCGCCGAGGGCGTCGAGCACGGCATCACCACCGAGGGCTGCGCCGAGTGGCCGGGCACCGTCGACCGGCTCGACGCCCCGGTGCTGCCGCACATGGGCTGGAACACCGTGACGGCGCCGGCCGGCTCGGTGCTGTTCGCCGGCCTCGACCCGGCGACCCGGTTCTACTTCGTGCACTCCTATGCGGCGCGGCAGTGGGAGCTCGAGCCCAGGCCGCCGTTCACTCCGCCGTTGGTGACCTGGGCCGAGCACGGCGACAGGTTCGTCGCCGCCGTGGAGAACGGCCCGCTGTGCGCCACCCAGTTCCACCCGGAAAAGTCCGCCGACGCCGGCGCCCACCTCCTGCGGAACTGGCTGGCCACCCTGTAGACCCCGTTGAGGCGGGGCTCACGACTCGATGTTGGTCATCACGTGCTTGACGCGCGTGTAGTCCTCGAGCCCGTACATCGACAGGTCCTTGCCGTAGCCGGAGTGCTTGAAGCCGCCGTGCGGCATCTCGGCGACCAGCGGGATGTGGGTGTTGATCCAGACGCAGCCGAAGTCGAGGCGCTTGGCCATCCGCATCGCCCGCCCGTGATCGCGGGTCCAGACCGACGAGGCCAGGCCGTAGTCCACCCCGTTGGCCCAGCGCACCGCCTCGTCCTCATCGGAGAACCGCTGCACCGTGATGACGGGGCCGAAGACCTCGCGCTGGGACGCCTCGTCGTCTTGGCGCAGCCCGGACACGACGGTGGGCTGGTAGAAGTAGCCGCGGTCGCCGGCGCGGGCGCCGCCCGTCGTCACCGTGGCGTGCGCGGGAAGCCGGTCGACGAATCCGCTCACCCGCTCCAGCTGTCCCGGGTTGTTGAGCGGCCCGTACAGTACGTCCTCGTCGTCGGGCCGCCCGGTCTTGGTCTGCGCCGCCTGCTCGGTCAGCGCCGAGACGAAGTCCTCGTGCACGCGCGGCGCGGCGAGCACGCGCGTCGCCGCCGTGCAGTCCTGGCCGGCGTTGAAGTAGCCGGCGATCGCGATCGCCTCTGCCGCCGCCGCGATGTCGGCGTCGTCGAAGACCACCACCGGGGCCTTGCCACCGAGCTCCAGGTGGACGCGCTTGAGGTCCTTGGCCGCCGCGCCGGCGACCTCCATGCCGGCCCGCACCGACCCGGTGATCGACACGAACCGCGGGACCTCGTGGTCGACGAGGGCGCGCCCCGTGTCACGATCGCCGCAGATCACGTTGAACACCCCGGGGGGCAGGAACTCCGCGGCGATCTCGGCCATCAGCGCCGTGGTGACCGGCGTGGTGTCGGACGGCTTCAGCACCACGGTGTTGCCGGCGGCCAGCGCGGGCGCGAACTTCCAGACCGCCATCATCATCGGGTAGTTCCACGGCGTCACCTGGGCGCACACCCCGATCGGCTCGCGCCGGATGATGGAGGTGTGCCCGGCCATGTACTCGCCGGCCGCCTTGCCCTCGAGCATCCGCGCCGCGCCGGCGAAGAACCTGATCTGGTCGACCATCGGGGGGATCTCTTCTTCCGCGGTCAGCCCGATCGGCTTGCCGGTGTTCTCCGACTCGGCGGCGACCAGCTCGTCGGCCCGCGCCTCGATCGCGTCGGCGATCTTTAGCAGGGCGAGCTGCCGCTGGGCCGGTGTGGTGTCCCGCCACGACTCGAACGCGCTGTGGGCGGCCCTCATCGCGGCGTCGACGTCGGCGGCGCCGGACAGCGGAGCGGTGCCGAACACCTCGCCCGTGGCCGGGTTGACGAGGTCGGACGTACAGCCGTCCGCCGCGTCCATGAGCTCGCCGCCTACGAAGTTACGAACGACACGCTTCATCGTGTCCTCCCCTTCAGCTGATCTTCAGGTGGTCATTCAGATGGTGCGGGCGTCGCCGGAGATGCGCTGGGCGAGGTAGATCGGCACGACCGAGAACACGATCAACGCGGCGGCGACCACGTTGACGACCGGTGCCTGGTTAGGCCGGAACAGGTTGTTGAAGATCCAGATGGGCAGGGTCTGCACCCCAGCGCCCGCGGTGAACGTCGTCACGATGATCTCGTCGAACGACAGCGCGAACGCCAGCAGCCCACCGGCTAGCAGCGCCGATCGCAGCAGCGGGAACGTGACGTACCGGAACGTCTGGAAGGTGTCGGCACCCAGGTCGGCCGACGCATCCTCGACGCTCGTGCCGAGTCGCCGCAGCCGGGCCAGCACGTTGTTGTAGACGATCACAATGCAAAAGGTCGCGTGCCCCACGACCACCGTGAACAGGCCGAGCTGGATCCCGAAGGGCGACAGCACGGTACGGAAGGCGTTGTTCAGCGCGATGCCGGTCACGATGCCGGGCAGCGCGATCGGCAAGATGACGAGCAGCGACACCGTCTCCCTGCCGAAGAAGCGGTATCGCTGCACGGCGAACGCCGCCATCGTGCCCAGCGTCAGCGCGATCGCCGTCGCGCCGAGTCCGGCCTTGACCGAGGTCCACAGTGCCGTCCGTACGCCCTCGTTGTCCCAGGTGACCGCCCACCACTGGCCGGTCAGCCGGGTCGGCGGCCAGCCGAACGCGCGGTCGGCGTTGAAGGAGTTGGCAAGCACCACCAGCAGGGGCACATAGATCACCGCGAGGCCGGCGGCCAAGGACAGCCGGAGCACCACCCGCGCGGCGGGCGACAACACCGGCGTGCCCCGCGCGGTCGGGGTAGTGGTCATAGGTTCTCCAGCGCTCCGGTCCGCCGCACCGCGACGAGATAGATCACCATGACGGCCACGGGCACGGTGGCGACCGCGGCGGCGAACGGCAGGTTGTTGGCCGCGCCGATGTTGTCGTACACGACGTTGCCGATGAGCTGGCTCTTGCCGCCGACGATCTTGACCGAGATGAAGTCGCCGAGCGACAACGAGAAGGTGAAGATCGACCCGGCCACCACCGCCGGGAAGGCGATCGGCCAGATCACCGCGCGGAACGTACGGAACGTGCTCGCGCCGAGGTCGGCGGACGCGTCGAGCAAGGAGTTCGGCAGTCGCTCCAGGCCGGCGTAGATCGGCAAGATCATGAATGGCAGCCAGAGGTAGGCCAGCGTGATGATCACGGCGGTGAGGCCGTAGCCGGCGCCGGACATCCCCAGCGGCTCGAGGGCCCAGTGCACGAGCCCCTCGCCCGACAGCATGACCCGCCACGCGTACGCCTTGACGAGGTAGCTCGCCCACAGCGGCGTCAAGATCGCGATCACCAGCCAGCGCTGGGCGCGCGGTGAGGTGAGCTTGGCCATGCACAAGGCCATCGGGAACGCGATGACCGCGTCGATGACCGTCACCAGCGCCGCCACCCCGATGCTGCGCAGCGCGATCCTGCGGTAGACCTCGCCGGTGATCAAATCGTGGAAGTTCTGGGTGCTGAACTGCTTGACGATGTCACCGGTGAAGACGTTCGTCGTCCAAAACGCCGACAGCAACAGGGCGCCAAGCGCGCCCAGATAGGCGACGACAAGCCACAGCAACGGCGCGGCGAGCAACGCCGACAGCCGCAGCCCGGGCCTGCGGTGCAGCAGCCCGGCGAGCCGGCGTACCGGCCCGCCGGGCGTGCTCACCTCATTCACCGCGCTCATGGTGTGCCGCTCATGCCCCGCTCACAGTGCTCGCGGTGATAGCGGTCATCCCTTAACGCTGGTCCACGCCTGGGTCCACTTGGAATAGTCGACGCACGTCACGTTCGTGCGGCCGTCCAGGCACTGGGCGATCGGGGTGTTCCAGTAGTGGACCTTCTCCCAATAGGACTCGTCCGTCGCGTGGAAGGTGGCGCAGTGCTTTTTGTCCGAGGTCTCCTGGCAGGCCTTGCCGTTGGAGGGGGCCTCACCGAACCACTCGGCGACCTGGGCGTTCACCTTGGGGGAGACGATCCAGTCCAGCCACATGTAGGCGCAGTTGGGGTGCTGGGCCTTCGCCGCCACCATCCACGTGTCGGACCAGCCGGTCGCGCCCTCCTTCGGCAGCGTCGCCCGCACCGGCGCCTTTTCGCCCTTGGCCAGGTTGGCGATGACCTGCCAGGTGGTGCCGATCACCGAGTCGCCGCTCTTGAAGGCCTGAACCTCCTTGGTGTAGTCGGACCAGTACTCGCCGATGATCGTCTTTTGCTGCTTGAGCAGGTTGACAGCGGCGTCGAACTGCTTTTGGTCCAGCGCGTAGGGGTCCTTGATGCCCAAGCCGGGCTGCGTCGCCATCAGGTACAGCGCGGCGTCGGCGATGTAGATGGGCGAGTCATAGGCGGTGACCTTGCCCTTGTAGGGGGAGTTCGGGTCGAATACGGCCCCCCAGCTGTCGGGGGCCGGCTTGACCTTGTCGGTCCGCCACATCAACAGGTTGGCGCCGCGCCCGTGCGGGATGCCGTAGGAGACGCCGTCGACGGAGTTCCACGGCTTGTTCTTCAGGCCCGCGAAGACGTCGGCGTAGTTGGGCACCAGGGCGGTGTTGACCGGCGCGACGGTGCCGCCGGCGATGAGCCGCAGCGAGGCGTCTCCGGAGGCGGAGACCGCGTCGTACTGCCCGGTCTTCATCAGTGTCACCATCTCGTCGGACGTGCCGGCGACCTTGGTGTTGACCTTGCATCCGGTCTGCTTTTCGAACGGGGTGACCCAGTCGACGCTCTTGTCGTTCGAGCCGTCCTCGGCATACCCGGCCCAGGCCACCAGATTGACCTGGCCCTCGCCCTTGCCGAGGCTCTGCATCGCCGGGATCTTCGGGGGCGTGAAGCCGGCGACGTCGCCGCCGCCGCTTGCCGCGCCGCCACTATTGGCCTCGCCGCTGCCGCAGCCGGCGGCCAGCATCATTACGGCAGCCGCCGCGGCAAGCGCGATACGCGTAGACCGCATGGTTGTATCTCCGATCATGTGGGGGGATCTCAGGGGGACCAAACGCCCGCCGGTAGCGGGCGTTCACAGCAGCCGGTCAGTCACCACCGGCCACGTCAATGGGGAACTCGTGTTCCCGCCGCCACGCGAGCCGCACCCGCTCGTGGCGCAGTTCGAGCACGTCCATGGACGAGGTCCACAGGTTCTGCTGCAGCGCCACCAGGCGTCCGCCGACGTCGAGATCGACGACGAATCTGGTGGCCGCGCCCGCGTAGACGACATCGGCGACCGTGCCGGTCGCGCTATGCTCCTCGCCCGATACATCCGCGCTCAGGTCCGCCCCGGCCAGGACGCGGATCTTCTCCGGCCGGACGGAATACACGCCGTCCCGGCCCAGCAACTTCTCCGCAACGGCGCCCGCGATGAGGTTGGACGTGCCGACGAACCCGGCCACGAACGCCGATGCGGGCCGTTCGTACACCTCGGCCGGCGTGCCCACCTGCTCGATCCGGCCCGCGTTGAACACCGCGATCCGGTCGCTCATGGTGAGCGCCTCCTGCTGGTCGTGGGTGACGAACAAGAACGTGATGCCGACCTGCCGCTGGATCGACTTCAACTCGACCTGCATCTCCTCGCGAAGCTTGAGGTCGAGCGCGCCCAGCGGCTCGTCGAGCAGCAACACCTTCGGCCGGTTCACCAAAGCGCGCGCCAGCGCCACCCGCTGGCGCTGGCCGCCCGACAGCTGGCCGGGCCGGCGCCGCTCGTAACCGTCGAGCCGGACGGTCGCCAGCGCCTCCCGCGCTCGCCGCCGGCGCTCGGCCTTCGGCACCTTCTTCACCTTCAGGCCGTACTCCACGTTGGCGAGCACGTTCATGTGCGGGAAGAGCGCATAGTCCTGAAAGACGGTGTTGGCGTCGCGTTCGAACGGCGCGAGACCGGTCACGTCCCGCCCGCCCAGATGCACGGTGCCCTCCGTGGGACGCTCGAAGCCGGCGATCAGCCGCAACACGGTCGTCTTCCCCGACCCCGACGGGCCGAGCATGGCGAAGAACTCACCGTCGTAGACCTCTAGGTCGACCCCGGCCACCGCCGTCACGGAGCCGAACGCCTTGCGCACGCCGCAGAGCGTCACCGCCGCTCGTTCGGTGTTCATCGGCCGCCGTTCATCGGTCGCTGCATCGTCGGTCCTCCGTGACGCGCGCGCACGGCGCCCACGGCTCCTTCATGTGTTGTCCGCCACGGGGTGACGAGGTGTCTTATGGGCGCGGCCTAACGAACGCGGCCTAACGAGCGCTGCTCAGCCCTTGATGCGCGTCCACGCCGCGCTCCATTCGTCGTAGTCGACGCACGTCGCGCCGCGGCTGTCGCCGCAGTCGCGGACCGGCGTCTTCCAGAAGGCCACCCGCTTGTAGAACTCGGGATCGCCGACGTGGTATTCGGCGCAGAAGGCCCGGCCGGCGTAGCGGCAGGCCCGCGGATTGGCCGGAGCCTCGCCGAACCATGTGCCCACCTGTGCCTGCACCTTGGGGGAGGTGATCCAATTCGCCCACCGGTACCAGCAGTTGGGGTGCTGAGCCCGCGCGGAGATCATCCACGTGTCGGACCAGCCGGTGGCCCCCTCGCTCGGGATCGTGGTGGCGATGGGAACCTTCTCGTCCTTGGCGAGGTTGGCGGTGACTTCCCAGGCGGTGCCGGCGTAGTTGCTGCCCGCCCTGAACGACTCCAGCTCGTCGAGGTAGCCGGCCCAGTACTGATTGATGATCGGCCGTTGCCGGGTGAGCAGGTCGACCGCCGCGTCGAACTGCTCACGGGACAGCTCGTAGACGTCGGTGATGCCGAGGTCGGGCCGGTGGGCCTTGAGGTAGAGGGCGGCGTCGGCGATGTAGATCGGCGAGTCGTAGGCGGTGATGTGGTCGGCCGCCGGGGAGTTCGGGTCCCAGACGACGCTCCAGGACGTGGGCCGCTGCGGGAGCTTGTCGGTGCGGTACATCAGCACGTTCGCGCCGTAGCCGTGCGGCACGCCGTACATCCGATCACCGACCGAGTTGTACGGCTGATTCTTCAAATATCCCGCGATGTCGGGGTAGTTGCTGAGCAGTGTCGTATTGACGGGGGCGGCGAGGCCTCCGTAGATCAGGCGCAGCGAGGCGTCGCCGGAGGCCGAGACGCCGTCGTACTTCCCGGTCCGCATCAGCGCGACCATCGAGTCCGAGGTGTCGGCCACCTTCGTCGTCACCTGGCATCCGGTTGCCTTTTCGAACGGGGTGACCCAGTCGACGGTCTTGTCCGTCGAACCATCCTCCGCATACCCCGCCCAGACGATGAGGTTGAGCCGGCCCTCGGCGGGGCCGATCTCCTGCTGCGCGGTCAACTGCGGTAGCTGCGGTGTGGTCGGCGCCGAGTCGCCGCCGCCGCACGCGGTCGTCATGCCAAAGGTCAGGGTCAGGGCCGCGAGCGGCGCGCACCAGATCCTGAGAAGCCTCATGATGTCTCTTTCCG
The DNA here is from genome assembly GCA_937891035.1 of uncultured Thermomonosporaceae bacterium. Lineage (GTDB taxonomy): Bacteria > Actinomycetota > Actinomycetes > Streptosporangiales > Streptosporangiaceae > CALAED01. The sequence continues at coordinate 12,947 of CALAED010000341.1, forward strand.
GGAGCCGACCGCGTCGGGGACGCCCACTGCGTATTCCTCCAGCGCCACCTCATAGCGGAGATTGACCAGCCGTACGATGCCCTCGTGCGCGCCGAGCGGGGCGGCGCACCCGGCGTTCACCTGGGCCGCCGCGGCCGCGACCAGTTCGTGGTCGCCCTCAGGGCCGATCAGGTGCGGCGCCAGCGCGAGTCGCGCCGCGCCGGCCTCCCGCAGCCGGGCCGCGGCTTCGGCGACGCTGGGCTCGGCGTCGAGGGAGGCGGCGATGACGGGCACGGCGAGCCTGGCGGCGAGCAGCACGGCCGTGATCTCGGCCTCCTTCACCGCGGCCACGCCGCCCATGGTCGCCACCACGACGCCGTCCACCGTGGCGCCGATGCTGAACTGCCTGATCCGGTCCGCCCTGGCCAGCCCGCTCTCGGCGAGGCGCACATGCAGGGCCTCGGCGAGCAGCGGATGCGGGCCGAGCGGTTCGGTGACCACGGCCTGAGCGCCGCCGGCCGCCACCGCGGCTCGAATGTGCTCATAGGCCTCGTCGTGCGGGCCGGTGAGCAGCGGAATGACCACCGCGTTCGGCCCTGTCCCGCCCGCCGGTCCCGCCGGACCACGCGCGCCAGCGGTGCTTTCGGCCCGCCGGGCGCTGTCGTCGGCGTTCTTCCGGGCGATGTCGTAGAGGATCTCGGCCAACGCCGTTCCATCGCCGTTCGCGCCGGGAACGCGGCCGACCCGGATGTCGATGTCGGCGAGCGCGGCACGGGTGAGCGAGGCGATTTCGGTGGCGGTTCGGTCGGCCCAGCCCTCGGGTCGTGGACCACCCCCCGCCGTCGTCGGGGATGGCACGGCCAGCACGAGCGCGGGGGCATCGGGCGGAAGGTCCGCCGATGCCGGTCGCCGATGCCGCCCGCCGGGCAACGTCGAACGGCCCTGACCACGCACGGGCAGCGTTTCGGGAGGATGTCTGTCATACGCCACGCACGCGGAGTGTACGGGGAATCGCGACGCCGCGGAGAGGTTGTGAACCGAAGACCAGAGTACTCAGCTTTACTGGCCCAGCGCCGCGAAGTGGTGATCCGTACGTTCACCTGCCAGGACGCCGACGGCGCCGCTGACTCGTTCGGCATTCTTAACAATTGAGACATTTGGCTCGCGACATAGAGCGACATAGACGCTCTTGCCCGTAGTAGGCTCTCGCGCGTTCCGCCCAACATCGTCACATCCGTCATGTGGGCAACCCTCACCACTAATGAAGCCGAAACCCATCGCGGTGCAATCAAGGGGTCGTCGAGTGGGACCAGAGGTCAGTCAACGATCCTCGAGGCCGAGGATCGTACGACTCATCCGATCAGTCCGGTTCAAGATTGTCCTTCTGCTGCTTGTTCCGTTCGTGGCCCTCAGCGCGCTGTGGGCGTTCGCGGCGAGCCTCACCCTCGGTGAAGGCCTGAATCTGCGGAACGTCGAGACCGTTCAGGACCATCTCGGTTATCCCTCCGGCGCGCTGGGCAGCGCCCTGCAGGCCGAACGCCGCCTCTCGCTGGTCTATCTGGGCGGCGGGGACCCGCACGTACGGGCCTCGCTCGAATCGCAGCGACTGGTGACCGACCGGCAAATGGAGCTGTTCAAGCGGCTGGCGGGCGACAAGGACGTCCAGGACGTGGCCGACGGCGAGCAAAAACGGTGGACCAGCGAGGTCCTCCGGCGTCTCGACTCGCTGGCCGACAGCAGACACGCCGTGGATGTCGGGTCGGCCGCCCGGCCGCAGGCGTTCGCGACGTACACCCAGATCATCAGCGGCATCAACGGGCTGCAGGCCTCGCTGTCCACGCTCCGCGACCCTGACGTCGCGCACGACGCGAGGAACCAGGTGGCCATGGGCCGGGCCCGCGAGGTGCTGTCCCAGGAGGACGCCCTGCTCGCCGGCGCGCTCGCCGCCCACCGCTTCACGCCCGGCGAGCACGGCGAGTTCATCAAGCTCGTCGGCACCCAGCGCTATCTGTATGGTCAGGCCATCGCCGAACTGGACGCGGTCGGCCAGGCGACCTACCGGAAGATCACGTCGAGCCGCGAGTACAGCCGGCTGCAGGCGGCGGAGAACCGGCTTGTCCAAACGCACACGCAGGGCCGGCCGTCCCAGGCCGCCGCGACGCGCCTGCCGGTGACCGATATCGAGTGGAAGATCACGACCAGCTCGATCCTCACCAAGCTGCGCGGCCTCGAGCTTTCGTCGGCCGCGAGCGCGGAACAGCGCAGCAAGCCCATCGCCAACGGCATCATCACGCGCATCGTGATCGCCGGTGCCTTCGGGCTGGCCGCATTGCTGATCATGGTCATCCTGTCCATCTGGGTCGGGCGCTCGGTGATCCGAGAGCTCACCAAGCTGAAGCGGGCCGCGCTCGAACTCGCCAGCGAGCGGTTGCCCAGCGTCATTCGGCGGTTGCGCCGCGGTGAGGACGTCGACGCGGCGGCCGAGGCGCCGTCACTGTCCTTCGCCACGGACGAGATCGACCAGGTCGGGCAGGCGTTCAACGCGGCCCGCCGCACCGCGATCCAAGGCGCGGTCGAAGAGGCCAGGCTGCGGCGCAGCATCAGCGAGGTCTTCATCAACCTGGCGCGGCGCAACCAGGCGCTGTTGCACCGGCAGCTCAGCCTGCTCGACGCGATGGAACGCAGGATCGCCGACCCCGACGAGCTCGAGGACCTGTTCCGGCTCGACCACCTCGCCACCCGCATGCGCCGGCACGCCGAAGGCCTGATCATTCTGTCCGGGCAGGCGCCTGGCCGGGGCTGGCGCAACCCGGTGCCGGCCGTGGACGTCGTGCGCGCCGCGGCCGCCGAAGTTGAGGACTACGCGCGCGTGACGGTGACCCCGATGCCGCGCGTGGCAGTCGCCGGCCAGGCCGTCGCCGACCTCATCCATCTGCTCGCCGAGCTGGTGGAAAACGCCACGATGTTCTCGCCGCCGCACACCACGGTGCAGGTAAGCGGACAGCTGGTGGCGCACGGCTTCGCGGTGGAGATCGAGGACCGGGGCCTCAGCATGGATCCGGCCGCGCTGGCCGCCGCCAACGAGCGGCTGGCCGACCCGCCCGAGTTCGATCTGTCCAACAGCGCCCGGCTCGGTCTGTTCGTCGTCGGGCGGCTGGCCAAGCGCCATGCCATCCAGGTGACCCTGCGCACCTCGCCGTACGGCGGCACGACGGCCATCGTGCTCATCCCCGGCGAGATCGTCGTCCGAGACGACGGCTTTGAGTTGGGCGGGCCGCCGCCGGCGCTGACCCGCCGCGCAGAAGAGTCGCTTGTCCCCGTGGGCGCCATCGGCGGCGGCGACGTGAACCAGACGGGCGCGTCGTCATGGTTCAGCGGCCCGGCGGACCCGC
>CALAED010000342.1 GCA_937891035.1 uncultured Thermomonosporaceae bacterium
CACCGCACGCAGCGGCTTGGGCGCCCACCACGAGCCGCGGCCGAGCATCTTCATGACGGCCGGCAGCAGCAGCCCGCGGATGACGGTGGCGTCCACCAGGATCGCCAGCGGGATGCCGATCGCGAACGCCTTCATGTAGTTCAGCCCGGAGGTGACCCAGACCACGAAGACCGTGGAGATCAGGATCGCCGCGTAGGTGATGACCCGGCCGGTGCGCTCGAGACCGACGGCCACGGCCTGGGTGTTGTCCTTGGTACGGTCCCACTCCTCCTTGATCCGGGAGAGCATGAAGACCTGGTAGTCCATGGCCAGCCCGAACGCGATTCCGAAGATCATCACCGGGATCATCCAGATGACAGCCCCGGTGGTGATGAAGTCACCGACCAACCACCTCAGGTGGCCGTCCTGGAAGATGTACACCACGGCGCCGAACGTCGCGCTCATGCTCAGCCCGCTCAGCACCATCGCCACGATCGGGAGCACCACGCTGCCGGTCAGCAGGAACAGCAGCACGAACATGCCCACGGCCAAGATGCCCAGGGCCAGCGGCATCCGATCGTAGAGGGTCTTGAAGGTGTCGGCGTTGTCGGCCGGGATGCCGCCGACGGTCACGTCGAACGGGGCCGGGCCGGAGCGGATGTCGTCCACGAGGCCCTTGGCGGCCTCGGAGTAGCCGTCCACCGCCGGCACCACCTGCAGGTACGTCGCGTCGGACGCGGCGAAGCGCGCGGAGTTCGGCCCGGGCGGGGCCACCTGACGGCCATCGGCGTAGCTGCCGGACAGGGCGTCGACACGGGCCACGTCCGGCATGGACGACAGCCGCGCCGCGTAGCCGGCGATGTCCGACGACCGGCTCTGCGGGTTGCCGATGTTTTGCGCCACGACCTGGATGGTGTCCAGCTCGCGGGTGTTGAAGTCGGCGCGCACGGTCTGCGCCACCTGCGCCGACTGCGCGGACTGGGGCAGCATCTGCTCGTCCGGCAGCCGCAGGTTCATGCCGAGCGCTGGCGAGCCGACCAGCACCACGCCGACGAGCACGCCGAGCGACGCCACAACCGGGTGCCGCATCACGAAGGTGACCATGCGGTGCCAAAAACCGCTCTCGGCGGCGGCGCCGGGGTGCTGCTTGCGCCGCAGGATCCGGCCCTTCTCCACGCGCGGGCCGAGCCAGGCCAGCATCGCGGGCACCACGAGCAGCGCGCCCGCCGCCGCGATCAGCGCGGTGGCCATGCACGACCAGCCGATGGAGCGGAGGAACGGGTGCGGGAAGACCAGCAGGGCGGTGAAGGCGATCGCCATCGTCACCGACGAGAACACGACGGTCCGGCCCGCGGTGCGCATGGCGCCCGTGATCGCGGTCGGGATGTCGGATCCCTTGCGTAGCTCTTCGCGGTAGCGGTAGACGATCAGCAGGCTGTAGTCGATCGCCAGCCCCAGGCTCAAGAACGTGGTGATGTTGACGACGACGTTCGATGTCTCGGTGGCGAACGTCAGCCCCCACATCACCGCCATGCCCACCAACAGGGCCACGAAGGCCACCGCCAGCGGGAGCAGGGCGGCCACCAGGCTGCCGAAGATCAGCACCAGCACCAGCATGGTGAGCGGGAAGACCAGGCTTTCGGCCTTGGCGACGTCCTCCTGCGACTGCTTGATGTTCTCCTGCCACATCAACGCCGTGCCGCCCATGGTGACGTTGAGGCCGTCGACGGTGCCGGTGTACTTCGGCCTGAGCGCCTCGGCCCGGTCGATCCGTTCGTCGAAGTCACCGGCGATGTGCCCGATCACGAGGGCCGAGCCACCGCCCTCGCCGCGCAGGGCGGCGGGCCTGCCCAGCGACCAGTAGGAGGCCACGTTCGAGACGCCTTGTTCCTGGGCCAGCCGTTGGCGCAGGCTCTCCGCGGCGGTGGCGACCTGTGGATTGTCCACGCCGCGGCCATCTGAGACGACCAACACGAGGTTGGTCTCGCGTTGATTGAAGGTCTGCTCGACCACGCCCGTCGTCTTGGCAGACTCCGAGCCCTCATCTTCGTAGCCGCCTGCGGTCACCCGGTCCTGCAGCCCCATGGACAGCGTTCCCGCGCCCATGACCAGGAGCAGCACTACCAGCAGAACGGCTCTCGGCCTGCGCAGTGCCAGGCCGGTCAGCCTTGCCAACATTTCAGTTCCTCCGATTGGAATTGGCGGATGGCGAAAACTTCCGCCAACCACCCGTGTTTTCCAGTGAATCTCATCGACTGTTCGGACAAGTGAAGAGCCGGTCAAGCCGAATGTCAGATCTGTGTTAATTGAATTTCAAGCCGAGCACAGGCCATGACTGCTCCGTTGTCCGTTGTCGCAGGTGAGCGGGGGTTGAGCAGGTATTCGCGCGGTTCCAATCGAGGCGGGCAAGGCAGCCGGCCGATTCTGCTTACTGCGTCAGGCCGACTATGGCTACTGCGCCAGATAGCCGCCGTCCACCGCGTGATAGCTGCCGGTAATGAAGGAGGCCTCGGGCGAGGCGAGGAAGCAGATCGCGGCGGCCACCTCCTCGGGCCGTCCGGGACGCTTGGCCGGCGCCATCTCGATGGCCGCCTTGGCGACCTCGGGCGGCGCGGCCCGCGTCATCGGGGTGTCGATGGCGCCCGGGCCGACGGCCACCACGCGGACCCCGGCCTGGGCGTACTCCACGCCGGCCGCGCGGGTGAGGCCGAGCACGCCGTGCTTGCTCGCGCAGTAGGCGGCCGCGTAGGGGTACCCGCTCGCCGCCGCCACCGAGGCGGTGTTGACGATGACGCCGCCGCCGGAATTGATGATCGCCGGAATCTCGGCGCGCATCCCGTGGAAGACCCCGGCCAGGTTGATGTCGATGGCCCGCCGGAACGCCTCGATGGACAGCTCGTGCGTCGGGGCGAGTTCGCCGGTGATGCCGGCGTTGTTGACCGCCACGTGCAGCGCGCCCTCGGTGGCGGTGATGTCCGCGATCGTCGCGGCCACCGCGTCGGGGTCGGTGACGTCCATCTGGACGCCGCGCACGTTGTCGCCGGCGTCCGCGGCGACCTTGGCGACGTTTTCGGCGTTGATGTCGGCAGCGACGACGTACGCCCCCAGGTCGGCGAATCGGCGCACGCATTCCGCGCCTATCCCGGAACCGCCACCGGTAACGAAGGCGACCTTACCTTCGAAGCCCATTCTTCTTCCCCTCTCCCCACTGAGATTCGATCAGCCAGATTCCTACTTGATCGCCCGCCGACCCCCCGGCAGACATTGCTCAACCACACGTAAGGCGTTAAACCGCGCCGGCCTAACGCCGGTGTTGAGACGCGGCGCGGCCGACGGAGGCGCGACGTCGTCGCCGTTTGCGTTTCGCCGGCCGGGCCGCTCCGGTCATTCGTGGAATGCGTTAAGTCCATTGCCCACTTCCATACGTCTTGGACGTGCCGAGCACGCGTTCGCGCAGCTCGTATCGGCGCACCTTCCATGTACCGGTGCGCGGGAACTCGTCCCAGTCGATGACGATCGGATCGGCCAGCTCGGGCAGCCCGGTCACGGCGTCCTGCCACCGGGCCGGGTCGAGCAGGCCGTCGGAGGTGCTGAGCACCGGCACCGGCGGCCGGCCCGGCACGCCGAGCACGATGACCTCGGTGGTCTCGGGTAGCCGCTCGAGCAGCAGGCTTTCCAGCTCGATGCCGCTCACGCCGGGGATCAGGTCGACCTCGCGGTCGATGATGCGGATGGCGCCGGTCAGGGTGTGCACGCCGAGGTCGCCGGTGTTCCACCAGCCATCCCAGATCTTCTCGGTGTGCCGTTCGTCCTCGCCCAGATAGGTCAGGCAGCGACCGTGGGTCTTGACCAGGACCATGCCGATCTTGCCGCGCCGCAGCGGGCGGCGGGTGTCGGGGTCGACCACCTTGATGCGGGTGAGGAACGGGAACGGCCGCCCGTTGTCGCTGGTGACCGAGGAGTCCGCGCCGATCGCGCGGTTGAGGCGGCGGCGGGAGTAGATGCCCGGGCTCACCGGGCCGACCTCGCTTTGCCCCCAGACCTGGACCCACAGCGGGCCACGCCGTTTGGAGGCGTTGAGGAACGTACGCACCGTACGGGGGTGAATCGCGTCGAAGGTGTTGAAGTACGTCCTGATCCGCGCGAACAGGTCTGGATGGCTGGCCGGGAGTCCCTCCCACCGCTGGAAGATGTTGGGGCAGGCCTCGAGCGTGGTCGGCACATGGGCGGTGAGCATCTCGGTCACCGTGTCGGGCTCGGACCCGGACAGGATGACCACCTTCTCCGGCGGCCGGGCCAGCTGAGCCGCGGTCCAGGTGATCGCACGCCCGTGGACGAAGGAGATGCACGAGGCGACGGTGTCGTCCTTGCGGATCGACAGCCGCGGCAGCGGCAGCGTCTCCAGCTTGGCCAGCACGCCGAGCAGAGTGTTGGGCGAGTGCACGACCAGCTTGGGCACCCCGGTGGTGCCCGAGGTGTGGGTGGCGATCATCGGCTCGTCGTCACCGCACGGGTCGGCCGGCGGGACCGGCGCGTCAAGCAGATCCTCGAAGATCTGCCGGCCGGCGGCCGTGGCCGCCGCGGCGTCCTTGCCCGAGGCGACGCCGTTGCCCGACGCGCCGTTGCCCGACGCGCCGTTGCCCGACGCGGCGTTGCCGGTGCCGGTTTTCGCGCCGGCGCCCGTCCCCGGGCCGGTGCCCGGCTCGGCCACGAGGACGGACACGTCAGGGTCGACCAGTGCGATTCCGGCCGCCTCCGCGGCGGCCAGGGTGGCGGGACCGGCCACCAGCACCCGGGGGCGCAGCCGTTCCATCATGGTGCGCAGGTGGTCCGGCGGGACCGTCGAGGAGATCATGGCCCCGACCGCGCCGATCCTGGCGGCCGCCGCGGCAAGCAGCACGGTGTCCCAGTGGTTGTCCTTGATGATCGCCAGGTGGTCGCCCTTGCGCAGCCCGGCGGCGTGCAGCGCCCCGGACGCGCGGGCGACGAGCTCCGCCAGACCCGCCACGGTGTAGCGGGTGCCACCGTGCGGGGCGATGTCGAACGGCCGGTCCAGGTGGAACACCGGGCGCTCGGCCAGCGCGTGATGATCGAAGATCAGGCCGATGTTCTTGGGCCGCCTGCCCTGCTTGGCCTTCATCGGTTCCCTCCGGTGTCGGTCGCGGGCGGCTTGCGCCCGAAGGTGGAGATCAGGACCTGGCTCAGCCATCGGTTGGCGGGGTCGCCCATCTCGGCGATGGCCTCGTCGATGCGCGCGTCGGACAACAGCCCAGCGGCGACGATCTTCGGGCGCATGAACTCCAGCCACAGCTGGTAGTGGCGGGCCTGTTCGGAGCCGCCGTGCACCATGACCACCCGGCCCTCGGCGGACACCTCGGTGAGCTCGCTGTTCAGCGCGATCTCCAGGTCGAAGTGGCCACCGCGCGGTTCGTGTCCCGCCTGGCGCATGAGCCCGTACCCGGCCTCTTTGATGTCGGTCAGGAAACGCTCCGAGCGGTAGCTGCGGAACAGCGGCAGCGAGTCGGTGTCCTCAACGAACAGCCAGCCGCCCGGCCGCAGCGCCCGGATCAACCTGGCCACCGCCGCCTCCCTGTCCTGCAGGTGCTGGATGAGCATGCGCGCGTGCACCAGGTCGAAGGATTCGGCCGGTAGCTCCTCGGTACGCAGGTCGTTGCGAAGTACCTCGACGCCTCGTTCGGCCAGCCGGTCCAGCCGGCCGACCTCCAGGTCGGCGGCCACCACCCTGCCGGTGGAGCCGACCCGTTCGAGCAGCCATTCGGCCGCCCCGCCGGCGCCGGCGCCCACCTCGAGGCAGGCCCAGCCCCGGTCCACGCCGAGCCGCTCGAAGCGCTCGATGGTCCCCGGATCCCAGATCGCCTCGTTGGTGATGAGACGCTCGGTCTCCAGATCCCACGTGGGATTGAAGACGTACCCCTGCGCTTGCTTGGCGCCGTCCTGGACGGTCATCCGGGGACGCCCCCTTCCTTATGCGATTCCGTACGTTTTCCGCGCACGTAAAGAGCAGGCTAGGAAGCCGGTTCTGCGATGTCCGAGCCGACGCAAGGCCTTGCTACGCACCCGGCAGAAAACTGCGCAGAAAATTGGCTTATCATTCGAAGAACTCGCAGATCGTGTCGGCGATGTATTCGACCTGCGCGTCGGTGAGATGCGGCCAGATCGGGATGGCCAGGTTCCGCCGGCTGGCCTGTTCGGAATGGGGCCAGGTCACCCCCTCGGGGGCCCATGCCGCGAAGGCCGGTTGCAGCGGCAGCGGCACCGGATAGTAGATATGGGTGCCGATGCCCTGCCCGGTGAGATAGGAGCGAAGATCCTCCCGCCGGTCAACCAGCAGGGAGTACACGTAATAGCAACGGCCGTTGCGGCCAGGCGGCGGCGCCAGCACCCCGTGCTCGCGCAGCGGCTCGAAGCGTTTCGTGTAATAGTCGGCGATCTGCGCCCGCCGTTCGAGCCGCTCGGCGAGGGTCGGCAGCCGGTGCAGCTGGAACCCGGCGATGATCTCGTCGAAGCGGCTGTTCTGGCCGATGCGGTGGTGCAGGAACCGGTTCACCCCGTCCTGACCGTGGTTGCGCAGCATCCGTACGGTCGTGGCGAGATCGTCGTCGTCCGTCAGCACCATGCCGCCCTCTCCGGCGGTGCCGAACGCCTTGACCTGGAAGAACGACAAGACCCCCAGCTCGCCGAAGCGGCCGGCCTGCGTGCCGTCGAGCACCGCGCCCTGGGCCACGGCCGCGTCCTCTATCACCGGGATGTCGTGCCGCCGGCCGATCTCCATGAGCCGCGGCATGTCCGCCATGATCGAGAACAGGTGCGCCGGCATGATGGCCTTGGTCCGCGGCGTGATGAGCCGTTCCACCTCGTCCGGGTCGATGACCATGCGCCAAGGGTCGATGTCGGCGAAGATCGGCGTACCGCCCTCGTTGGCGACGCTGCTGGCCACGGGCTGACAGCAAAACGCCGGCACGATCACCTCGTCGCCGGGGCCGATGCCGAGCGCGGCCACCGACAGGTTGAGGCCGCCGGTGCCGCTGCCGCAGGCGATGACGTGCTTGGCGCCGGTCGTCTCCCGCAGCGCCTGCTCCAGCTCGGCGGTGCGCCGGCCGAGGATGAACTTCTGTTCGGGATCGGTGCCGACCTCGTACAGGATGTCCAGCAGCGCGCCGCGGTCGGGCTCGAACAGGTCGGGCGGGAAGAAAGGCAGCGTATCTGTCATGAGGCGGCCTCCGAAGCGAGCATCGTAGGGAGCGCCGGCGACCGGGGGGCGCAGCGTCGAAGATCGCCGGGCAGGCAGGTCATGACCGGTTCCCTGAGTAGAAGTCGTCGATGGCGCGGCAGACCACCTCGACGTCCTCGTCGGTGAGATCGGGATATAGGGGCAGCGCGACGGCCCGTTCGGCGGCCGCCTCCGCGTTGGGGAAGTCGCCGGGGCCGTAGCCGAGATCGGCGAAGCAGGGCTGCAGGTGCAGCGGCCGGGGGTAGTAGACCTCGGTGCCGATGCCGCGGTCGGTGAGGTGCGCGACGAGCTCGTCGCGCCGTTCCACCTCGATCAGATAGACATAAAAGACCGGGTTCGTCACCCCGTCGCGCGGCGCCACCGTGGGCAGCCGCACGATGCCGGGCCGGCCGGCGAGCCGCTCGGTGTAGGCCGCGGCCAGTTCGGCGCGCCGGCCGATCTCCTCCTCCAGCCGGGTCAGCTTGGCCAGCAGGATGCACGCCTGGATGTCGTCCATCTTGCTGTTGGTCCCGGAGATCCCCGACAGGTTGGAGATGCCGGCGAAGTGGTCGACCGTGCGTCCCATGCGGCCGTGGTGGCGCAGGATGCCGGCCCGCTCGCCGATCGTCTTGTCGTTGGTGAGGATCATCCCGGCGTCGCCGAGCGCGCCCAGGGTCTTGGTCGGGAAGAACGACAGCACTCCCCCGTCGCCCAGCAGGCCAGCGTGGACCCCGTCCCAGCGCATGCCGATGCCCTCCGCGCTGTCCTCGAGCACCTGGAGGTCGTGGCTCGCGGCCACCTTGGCGATCGCGGTCATGTCCGCCAGCTGGCAGAACAGGTGGACCGGCATGATCGCCTTGGTCCGCGGCGTGATCGCCGCCGCCGCCGACTCGGGGTCGATGGCGTAGGTCTCCGGGTCGATGTCAGCGAAGGCCGGCCGCCCGCGCGCCAGCGCCACGGAGGTCGCGGACGCGACGAAGGTGTAGGCCGGCACCACCACCTCGTCGCCGGGCTCGAGCCCGGCCGCGCGCAGCAACAGCACCAAGGCGTCCGTGCCGTTGTTCACCGCGAGCGCGTGCTGAGCCCCGGTGTAGCGAGCCATTGTCTTTTCCAGCTCAGCGACCTTATGGCCATGCGAGTACTTCCCATGATCCATCAGCTCGTGCACATGCCTGCTGAGCTCCGGCCAAAGGTTCTGGAACGACGTGGCCTGCGTGAAGAATGGCACGCCTCGATGCTCCGCTGCCTGCTGACTTGACGCGTTCACGGCGGTCCTTTTCCTGGGTGATCTCGGATTTCCCTCGGTTTCCCTCTGTGCAGCGGTCCCGGCATCGGACTCTATCAATAGGCACCCAAGAAAAACCTCTGCGGAACGTTAAGGCGGCCACAGATGAGGCACAGATAATTTGCATGGGAACGGCACGCACGATTTTGCGGAACACTTTCCTGGAGCTGACGGCGTGTCCGGCGCGGGGCGGGCCGCGCGGGGCGGGCCGAACCGTCCGCACCGCCCGTGCGCGGGCGCGGGCGCGGGCGCGCGCGCGGACAAGTCGTCGCGCCCGCCGGCAGGGGCAAACGAGGTGACCAACCCATAGCAAGGTTCGGCTGTGTCATATGACAATGCGCCGTCGACGCCGATGATTACTTCGTGCTAACAAGCCGCTCTTGAGTTGAAAGGGAAGCGGTCAGGCTCCCAGGCTCGCTTATGGTCGAATCCATAGCGAACGAGCAAATGAATCCGGAGCGCTGATGCAAGCCACAAAACGGGTCGTCTTGGCCGAGCCACGCAGCTTCTGCGCCGGCGTCCGCCGAGCAATCGCCATTATCGAGCTTGCGCTCGAGCGATATGGACCACCGGTGTACGTCCGCAAGGAGATCGTGCACAACCACTATGTGGTGGACCAGCTGCGGCGGCGGGGCGCGATATTCGTGGACAGCGAAAAGGAAGTGCCGCACGGCGCGGTATGCGTGTTCTCGGCGCACGGGGTCTCACCGGAGGTCCGCGCCAGCGCCAAGAGCCGCGACCTCGACGTGATCGACGCGACCTGCCCGCTCGTTTCCAAGGTGCACCAAGAGGCGGTGCGGTTTGCCAAGGCCGGGCGCACCCTGCTGCTCATCGGGCACGCCAACCACGAAGAGATCGAAGGCACCTACGGCGAGGCTCCCGACCGCACGATCATCATCGAGAGCGTCGAGGACGCCGAGCGGGTGGACCTGCCGCCGGACGCCGAGCTCTCCTACCTCACCCAGACGACCCTGTCCATCGACGACACCCGCGACATTGTCGCCGTGCTGCGGCGCCGCTTTCACAACCTCAGCGGCCCCCCCGGCAGCGACATTTGTTACGCCAGCCAGAACCGGCAGAACGCGGTCAAGGAAATCGCGCCCGACTCGGATCTCATCCTGATCGTCGGGTCCCGCAACTCGAGCAACTCCATTCGCATGGTCGAGGTCGCGAAAAACAGCGGGACGCCCGCCTATCTCGTTCCCGATGTCACCGAACTGGACGAGACCTGGCTCGCCGGCGTCTCCACCGTCGGGGTCAGCTCCGGCGCCAGCGCACCCGAAATCCTCGTGGAGCAATTGCTCGACCGCCTCGCCGAGCTCGGATACGCCGACGTCCGAACCACCACGACCGTGGAAGAGGACGTGGTATTCACTCCGCCGGCCCGGCTCACCCAACCCGTTTCGGAGAAGTGACCATGGCCAAGTCTGTTACCTCAGCGCCGCGGGCCGCCAGACTCCACCTCGTCGAGGCCGTAGAGCAGCGCCTGAACGAATTCCTGTCCTACGAGCGGGCGCGCTGGTCGGCCGTCGACGAGCGGGCCGCCGTCCCTGTGGACGCGATCGCCGATCTGGTCCGCGCCGGTGGCAAGCGGCTGCGCCCGGTGTTTTGCGTCAGCGGGTTCCTCGCCGCGGGCGGCGACCCGGAGGACCGCGTGATCGTGGACGTCGCCGCCGGGCTGGAACTCGTGCACGTGGCCGCGTTGATCCATGACGACGTGGTCGACGACTCGCCGCTGCGCCGCGGGGCGCCGACCGTGCACACCCGGCACGCCGCCGACCACGCCGAACGCGGCCTGCGCGGCGAGTCGCGCCGGTACGGCGAGGGCGTGGCGATCCTGTCCGGCGACCTGTGCGACGTCTACGCCGACCGGCTGGCCGCTGAGCTGCCGCCGCGGGCGCGGGCGGTCTGGGGCGAGCTGCGCACCGAGATCATGATCGGTCAGTTCCTCGACGTGGCCGTCGCGGCCGAGTCCGTCGCCGACCCGGAGCTGTCGCGCTGGATCGCGATCTGCAAGTCCGGCCGCTACAGCATCCACCGGCCGCTGGTGCTCGGCGCCGCCGTCGCCGGCCGGCACGATCTCGCCGCCGCGTTCGAGGAGTACGGCACCGCGCTGGGCGAGGCCTTCCAGCTCCGCGACGACCTGATCGACTTCGGCGACTCCACTGCGACGGGGAAGCCGGTCGGGCTCGACCTCGAGCAGCACAAGATGACGCTGCTGCTCGTCCGCGCGGCGCAGCGCGACCCGCGCGTCCGCGAACAGCTGCGCAGGCCCGACTGGGACCCCGCGGTGCTGCGCGGCCTGCTCGATGAGGCCGACGCGACGGCCGACATCGAGCACTACATCGGCGAGCTGACCGAGCGCGCCAAGGAATCGATCGCACAGGCGCCCATCGACCAGCCGTGGCGGGACGAACTCGCCGCACTGGCGATCACTGTCGCCTACCGGGACCGCTGACGGGGCCCGTAGAACGCCTTAGGAGAATCCGTGTTGCGAACCTTCATCGTGGGTCTCGGCCGGGCCGGCATGGAACTGCACTGGCCGGTGCTGCGGCGCCTCCGGGAGCGGTCACCGTGGCTGTTCGCCGACGATCCGCCGCTCGCCCTGGACGCCCAGGACAAGCGCACGGTCGCCGAGAACGCAGGCCTGCTGCCGGTGTCCTCGCTGGTCGAGGCCGGTCGGCTGACCGACCCCGAGCAGACCGTGGTACACGTATGCACCCCGCCCACGGCCCGGCTCGACCTGCTGCGGCGGCTCAGCGCCGCCGGCTTCCGGCAGATCGTGATGGAAAAGCCGCTGGCCGCCGACGCCGCGACGCTCGCCGAGATCGATGAGGTGCGCCGGTCGGGAGACCTGCGCATGGTCGTGGTGGCGCATTGGCTGGACAGCGCGCTCACCCGGCGGCTGCTCGAGCTGACCATCACCGGTGAGCTCGGTCCGCTCAAGTCCATCTCGTTCGCGCAGCTCAAGCCCCGGCTGCAGCGCACGCTCGGCTCGACCGGCCACCCGACCGCGTTCGACGTCGAACTGCCGCACTCGGTGGGCGTGGCGCTGCGGATCGCCGGTGACGCGAAGGTGGCTGCGGCCGAGCTGACCGACATGCGGGTCGGCCGGCTGGTGGTGCCGGGGATGGGCTCGGCCAGGCTGGTGCTCGACCATGACTCCGGCCCGCGTACGACGATCTTTTCGGACCTGGCCTCGCCGGTCAGGGAGCGCCGCATCGAGCTGGAGTTCGCCGGCGGCCGGGCCATCGGCCACTTCCCCGGCGGCGAGGACGATCACTTCGCGCACCTGACCGTGTCGCGCGGGGCCGGCATGGCCTCGGGCGTGTCCGCGGACGTCTTCCCCGACGACGCGCTGTCGACCTTCTTCAGCAGGGTCTATGAGGAGTTCGCCGACGGGATCTCGTTCGATGAGGAGTTCCGGCTGGCCAACCGCGTGGTTGAGTTGCTCGACGAGGCGAAGGCGAGCTCGGTGCTGACCGGTCCCGCCGTGTCGGCCGGGCCCGGCGAAGAGGTGATGAAAGTTGCCTCTTGAGCCGACCTTCGCCGGGATCGCCGACGAGGCGGCCCCCGACCTCGCCGGCCAGGTGGCGGCACTGCGCGAACTGGGCTGGCGGCAGATCGAGCTGCGCAGCGTCGACGGTACGGCCATCGCCGACCTGGACGATGAAGCCTTCGACCGGCTGGCATTGACGCTCGCCGACGCCGGCCTGTCGGCGGTGTGCGTGGACTCGCGCATCGCAAGCTGGGCCCGGCCGATCACCACGCCGTTCGACGACGACCTGCGCGAGCTGGAGGTGCTGGCCCGGCGGTGCGCCGTCCTCGGCACCCGGTACGTGCGGATCATGTCCTATCCCAACGACGGCCTGGACGACGACGAGTGGGGCCGCCGCGTCGTGACGCGGGTGACAAAGCTCGCCGCCCAGGCGAAAGAGGCCGGTCTGGTGCTGTTGCACGAGAACTGCTCTGGCTGGGCCGGCATCAGTCCTACCCGGATGCGCCGGCTGGTGGATGCCGCCGACGGCAGCGCGCTGCGGCTGCTGTTCGACATCGGCAACGGGATCGCCTACGGCTACGAGGCCTACGAGGTGCTCGCCGACGTCGTCGATCTCGTCGCCCATGTGCACGTCAAGGACGCGACCGGCACCTCAGCCGACCCGGTCTACACGATGCCCGGCGACGGGGACAGCCGGGTGGCCGACTGCCTGCGGCTGCTGCTGCGGCACGGCTACGACGGGACCATCTCCATCGAGCCGCACCTGAGCGTACGCCCGCACGAGACGGGCTACGCGCCGGGTCACCGCGAGCACGCGCACGCGGAAACACCGGCGCGCTCCCAGGCGGCGGCGTTCGTCGCCTACGGCCGGCGCCTGGAGCGGCTGGTGGCCGAGCTGCGCACCGGTGCGACGATCAACGAGGGGGTCGCGCGATGACCGCCAGCGAATCCCTCGCCCGGGCCCATCGGGCGACGGCACAGTTCACCCCCGGCGAGCGCGAGCTGCTGCTGCGGCTGCTCGAGCTGCCGACCGCCGGGCCGCTTGAGACCGGCGGCCGGCATCCGGTACGGCTCTGGGAGGCGCAGCGAGAGTACGCCAGGGCGGCGGCGAAGCTCGGCTTCGAGGTCGTCAGCCATCGGGCCGCCGACCCGGCGAGCATCGTCGGCGATAACGTGCCCCGGCTGGTCAAGGACACCGCGCAGATCCTGCCCGACTTCCTCGGCTGCCAGCCCAGCCTCGTCCTGCGGCTCGGCCCGCAGCTGCCGCGCCACTCGACCGTGATGTTCAACGTGCACCTGGACACCACCAGCGGCCACGACCCGGTCCGGTTCGACGGCGCCCGGTTTCACGGGCGCGGCGCCATCGACGCCAAGGGTCCGGCCGTGGCGCTGCTCGCCGGGGTGCGGGCCGCGCTCGCGGCCAGCCCGGCGATCGGCGCCGAGACCGCGGTCATCATCCAGGCCGTCGCCGGTGAAGAGGGCGGCGCGATGGGCAGCTTCGGCACCAGGCCGCTGGTCGAGCAGGGCTACGTGGGGCGGCTGAACGTCTTCTGCGAGCCCACCGGCCTGCGCGTGCTCAGCCGATCGACGGCGGCGATGACGGCCTGCATCGAGGTGGCGGGCCGCGACGCCATCGACGACGAACCCGGCAAAGGGCACAACGCGAGCGTGCTGCTCGGCTTCCTCGCCCAGCACTTCGCCCGGCTGCTGCCGCCCTTGGTCAGCGACGGCCAGGTGTGCATCGCCGGGCTGCAGACCGGGCCAATGCACAACAAGGTCTATGGCAACGGCCGGCTGCTGCTGAACCTCTCCTACGGTTCGGTGGCTTCGGCGCACCGCATGGAGCGGGCGCTGGTCACCGCGCTCGACACGGGGCTCGCCGAGTTCAGCGAGCGCTTCGCCGGCGCCCCCGGCCTCGCGCTGACCGCGGCCGAGGCGGCCGAGATCACCCGGCTCGAGTGGCACAAGCGGGGCCTGCCCGCACTCAGCCCGGGGCAGGCTCGGCCGGAAGACCTCGCGGTCGACGAGCTCGTACAGGACGCCGGCCTCGCCCGCTGGCCCGCCGACGAGCCCGCCTTCACCTGCGATGCCATCTGGATGTCCGGGGTGCCGCAGACCAGCACCGTCGTTTTCGGTCCCGGCTCGCTGGGCGCCAACCACGCCCACGCGGCCGGCGAGTTCGCCGACCTGGCGGAGCTGGAGGCGTTCTCCCACGCGGTCGCCCGCCTGCTGCTGTCCTTCACGCACAACACGATCTGGAGCTAGAGCCCGATGACCCAGTCCACCATCTCGGCCGAGACCGGTCCGGCCGATCGGCCGAGCCGGCTCCGGCTGGCATACGACGATCTCGTGGCGTTCACCACCAGGGTGTTCACCGCGCACGGGATGTCCGGCGAGCGGGCCAGGACCGCCGCGACCGCCCTGGTGTACGGCGACCTGACCGGCGTCACCTCCCATGGGCTGACCAACTTGACCAGGCTGTACCTGAAACTGTTCGCGGACGGCCGGGTCAAGCCGGACGCGCGGCCGCGGGTGCTGGCCGACCGGGGCGCGGCGGTGTTGCAGGACGCCGACCAAGGCCTCGGGCTGTGGGTGGCCGCCGAGGCCATGACGCTGGCCGCCGACCGGGCCGCCGACCACGGCGTCGGTCTCGTCTCGGTGAAGAACAGCACCCACATCGGCTGCGCCGGCTACCACGCGGGGCTGGCGGCCGATCGCCAGATGATCGGTCTCATCGCGTCCAACTGCGGTCGGCAGCGCATCATCAGGCCGCCGGGCGCCGCCGTCACCATGCTCGGCACCAACCCGCTCAGCCTGGCCGCGCCCGCCGGGCCCGGCCACCACCCGTTCGTGCTCGACATGAGCACCACCGTCGTGCCCACCGGACGAGTGCGCGCGCAGGCGAGGGCCGGACTGCCCGCGCCAGAGGGCTGGCTGGAAAACGACCGGGGCGAGCCGGTGACCGACCCCGCCGCCTTCGACCGCGGCGAGGCGCATCTGATGTGGCTCGGGGGCCGCCCTGAGACCGGCGCCTACAAGGGGTACGGCCTCGGCCTGCTCGTCGAGATCCTCGGCGCGTTGCTGCCCGGCGCCGGTCACGGCCCCGAGCCGGCGGCGCTGGCCGGAGACGGCGGGCCGAGCGGCCGCGACGACGACATCGGCTTCGTGGCGCTGGCCATCGCGCCGGGCACGCTGCGGCCGATCGAGGAGTTCGCCGCCGACGCGCGCGGCCTGTTCGGGACGCTGCTGGCCGCCCCGCCGGTGGACCCGGACGGCCAGGTCAGCTACCCGGGCTGGCACGAGGCCGAACGGGCGGCGCGCCACCTGGGCACCGGGGTGCCGGTCACCCCAGGGCTGTACGGCGAACTGACCGCGGTGGGCCGGGACCTCGGCATCACGCCTCCCACGCCGTTGAGAGAGGAATCATGACAAAGGAACTGCGCATCGGGGTCGTCGGCCTCGGCGTCATCTCGAAGTTCTACCTCGCCGCCTTCGACAAGGTGCCGGGCGCACGCCTGACCGCGGTTTGTGACCTTCGCGAGGACGCGCTGCGGCCGTACGAGGGCACCGGGATCGCGACATTCCGCGATCATCGCGCCCTGCTGCGGCACGGCGACGTCGACGCGATCGTGGTCAACGTCCCCAACGACGTCCACGGCGAGGTGGTCAGGGACGCGGTGCTGGCGGGCCGGTCGGTCTGCGTGGAAAAGCCGCTGACCATCGACCTGGACGAGGGCCGCGAACTGGTCCGGCTGGCCGCCGAGCGCCGGCTCACCCTGCTCACCGCCTTCCACCGGCGTTACAACGACAACGTGCTCACGTTGCGCCGGCGGCTGCCGGTCGGGGTGGCCATCGACTCGGTGACCGTCCGGTACAACGAGCGAATCGAAGAGCACGTGGGCAGGGACGGCTGGTATCTCGACCCGGCCAGGTGCGGCGGCGGCTGCATCGCCGACAACGGCCCCAACGCCTTCGACGTCGTCCGGCTCTTCCTCGGCGACGTGTCCGTCGAAAAGTCCGAGGTGGTCCGCGACGACCACGGCCTGGACCGGCAGGCGACGGTCCTGCTGCGCTCGGCCGCCGGCGTGCCGGCCAAGGTCGAACTGGACTGGTCGTACCCCAACGGAGAGCTCAAGGACGTCGAGGTGCGCCTGGCCGACGGCACGGTCATGCGGGCGGACATGCTCGGCGGTCACAGCGAGTTCAAGGGCTCCCTGTGGCACGAGTACGTCGGCATCTTGGACGAGTTCGTCCAGCTGGTCCGCGCCGGCGAATCGGCCTCGCACGGCGGTCTCGCCGCGCTCGAACTCGTCCACGCCGCCTACGCCGCCGAACGGCGCATCGCCGCGGAAACGGTCTAGGAGCAACCGATGAAGCCAACCATGATCGCCCTTGACATCAGGGCGAACTTGACGGAGGACGGGCCGAAGCGCCCGGTCGAGGCCAACATCGTCAAGGTGCTCAAGCACCGGCGCGAGGACCGGGGGATGCGGCTCGAGCCGTTCACCAGCCGGTGCGTG
>CALAED010000343.1 GCA_937891035.1 uncultured Thermomonosporaceae bacterium
TCGCCTTGGCCGCGGCGGCGTTCGCCACATGGGCCCGCATCCGCAACGCCAGCGTCTTCATCCCGCGTTCGAGCAGGTAGCAGGGGAAGGCGTCGAGCGATCCGCCGAACTTCAGCATCTGCTTCCACACCCTGTCCATGTACTTGCGCGAGCCGACCGCCACGCCCGCGGTCAGGTCGCTGTGCCCGCCCAGGTACTTGGTGGCGCTGTGGATCACCACGTGCGCGCCCAGCTCCATTGGACGGAGGCAGTACGGGGTGAGGAAGGTGTTGTCCACCACCAGCAGCAGTCGGTTGCGCTCGGCATACTCGCCCAGCTCGGCCAGCGGAACCGCCTTCAGCAGGGGGTTGGTCAGCGTCTCGAAGAACAGCACCTGTGTCTCCGGCCGGATGGCGGCGACGATGGCGTCCATGCTGGTCGCGTCGGTGAAGGTCACCTCCCGGCCGAGCTGGAACATGTCCTCGCGCAGCAGGTTGTAGCTGCCGCCGTAGACATCGCGGGAGGTGACGATGTGTCCGCCGCGGTTGGTCAGGGCGAGCAACGTCGTGGTGATCGCGGCCATGCCGGAGGCGAACACCACCCCGCTCTCGGCGTTCTCGAGGCCGGCGACCTTCTCTTGCAGGACCCACTGGTTGGGGCTGCCGTAGCGGCCGTAGATCGGCACGTCGCGGATGTGCCCCTGCTCGAAAGCGCCGTAGGTGTGCTCGTTGAACTCGAAGGTGCTGCTGGTGAAGATCGGCGTGCCGACCGCACCGGTCGCCGGGTCGATGTAGGTCCCGCCGTGGACGCTCTGGGTGCTGGGACCGACCACGTCGTCGAAGACCCGCTGCTGAGGCAGCCGCGGGCCCGGCACCCGGCCCCGCGCGAGGCTGTTCGACCAGGGTCGATCCTCCCCCGGCTCGGCGGGGTTGCCGATGGCTTTAGACATGCTGCTGCCCTTTCCTCGTCATCGATGTGGTAGCCCGTCGCAGGCTCGAAGCTCGTACCAGGAGGCTTTTGACGATGTCTTTGGCGTCCTGGCCGTGGAACACGTTGAGGGCGGCGCGCCGCTCGCCGCTAACGTCGCGCCGGCGAAACCGATGCCCAGGCCGTGCACCCCAGCTATCGGACCGTGCGGCCCGAGTACGCGGCACGCCCCGTCCACGGCGATGTTCCCGCGGTCGCGGACCAGCGGGAGGGGCGTGCCGTCGGCGTCGATCAGTTCGGGAACGGCCGCCCGGTAACCGCAGGCGTGCACAACCACCGCGGCCCCGCCAATCGCCTGGTCGGCGGCGGTGGTGCCGGCCGGGCACAGTCGCACCCGCTTCTCGGTGCCGGCCAGCACCGCGGTGCACAGCTGCCGCGCCGGACCGCGCAGCCCGGTGAACCGATTGACCAGGCCGGTCTCCGAGCAGACCACGGCCGATGTGATCGGTGCGGCCGGCATCGGCGGTCCGGCGGCGGTCAGCTCGGCGAGGCTGGTGAAGCCCAGTGCGATCTCCCGGTGCACCACGGTGATCTGGCCGGGGCGCACCGCGCCGGCGCACCGGGTGAGCACTAGGTCGGCCGTGGCGAACCCGCTGTGCGACCCACCGACTATCACCACCGGCCGACCGGTCCGGATGGCGTACTCCACCGAGTCGAGGTCGCCCGCCAGCACGCCCCCGGAGGTCACCAGCCGGTCGCCGGGCACGCCGAGCCGTGCGGCGTCCTCGATGGCACCGGTGGCCAGCACGACCGCGTGGCTGCGCAACACCGGCCGGTCGGCGGTGCACAGGCTGGTGAAGGTGCCATCGGCGTTGTGCCGGACCCTGCGGACCTCGCGCCCGTACCTGATCTCCCCCCTGCTGCCGCGCACCCAGTCGGCGACCTCTTCGGCCAGGTCGGCCAGGTATTCCCCGACGTGATGTAGCGGCACCCGCCGATCGCCGTGCGCCACGAGTTTGCGTCCGGCCGGGCGGTCCAGCACGTCGCCGAACCGGCCCGCCGGGGCGATCCCGGCAATGAAGTCGCAGGCCGCCGAGTTCGACTCGACCAGGTACGGGAACCGGCCGGCGCGCAGCACGGCGGGGCTGATGCTTCGCTCGACGAGGGCCATGCCGTACGCGCCGGCATGGTCCAGCTCGCCCATCCGGTCGGCCGCCAGGGGCAGGCCGAGCGATGCCGGCCCAAATCCGATCACCTGCACTAAGGGGATCATGCTCGCACCCCCCGCCGGACCAGCTCGGCCACTTCGCCCGCCCGGGCCGGATCGACGACGCTGAAGTGGTCACCGGCCAGGGTGCACCACCGCGCCCTGGGCAGCGTCGCCTGGTCCACGACGGAGCGAAGCGGCACGAGGTGGGACGGTCGGCCGGCGCCGAAGCCGCCTTCGGCGGTGACGACGGTGGCCGCTATGTCCGAGTCTGGGGAGAACCGGTAGTTCTGCAGGGCGGTGGCGTTGATCCGATACCGGTCGAACAGCTCGGTGCGGGCGCTGCCGGACAGATCGATCCCGTCGAGGTCGTCACGCCGCCCGCTCGACAGGTCGCGGGCGAAGGAGCGCGCCATCTCCTCCTCCGGCACCGGCCGGCCGGGCTGGGCAGGCAGCCACGGGTCGAGCATCACCACCGGCCAGGCGCCGCCGGCGAGCCGGGCCATCTCGTAGGCGACCACCGCCCCGTACGACCAGCCGGCCAGCCGCACCCGTGCGCCGGGAAACCGGGCGCCGGCCAGGGCGTGGTAGCGCCCGGCCATGCCCGGCACGGTTGGCTCGCCGGGCGCGTCGGCGCTGGCGGTGATCCCGTACACCGCGTGGTCGGCGGCCAGCTCTCGCACCAGCGGCCAATAGCAAAAGACGTCGCCGCCCACTGGGTGGATCAGCACCAGCGGCTCACCTGTGCCGTCCAGATGGGCGACGCCGGACGGCACGCTCTGGCGGCCGAGCACCGCGGCCAGCTCCCGTACGGTGCGGTGCCGGTAGAGGGTGACCAGCGGCAGCCGCGCCCCGAATTCCCGCTCGATCCTGTTCAGCAACACGGCGGCGGAGACCGAGTGACCGCCGCACGCGAAGAAGTCCTCGGTCACCCCGCTCGCCGGGATCAGCTCGCGCCACAGCTCCAGCAGGGTCTGTTCGGTCGGGTTGGCGGGGGGCAAGGCCCGGGCGGCGGGCTCGGGCCGGTGCGCGGTCAGCCGCGCCCGGTCCACCTTTCCGTTGGCGGTCAGTGGCAGGCGCTCGTGCACCGCCAGCGAGGTGGGCACCAGGTAATCCGGCAGCCGGGTGCGCAGCGCGGCCAGGAGGTCGTGCTCGGTGCGCGCGCGCTGCCCGTCGACAACCACGTGCCCCACGAGACTGCCGCCGCGCTCGTCCCTGCGGACGACCGCCACCGCGGCGCGTATCCCTAGCTCGGCGAGCAGCGCGGACTCCACCTCGCCCAGCTCGACCCGCATCCCGTTCACCTTCATCTGACCATCGCGCCGGCCGAGGAACTCCAGCGTGCCGTCCGGCCAGTAGCAGGCCCGGTCGCCGGTGCGGTACAGCCGGGTGCCGTCCTGAGGATGGGTGAGGAATGCCGCCGCCGTCAGCTCCGGGTCGTTGAGATACCCGTCGGCCAGGCCGCGGCCGGTGATGTACAGATCGCCGGGCACCCAGTTCGGACGGTCGGCCATGGCCTCGTCCAGCACCCGGAATCCCTGGTTGGCCAAGGGGTGACCGTACGGGATGCTGGCCCACTCGGCCGGCACCGGATACGGCACCGGGTACCAGTTGGACCAGATCGAAGCCTCGGTCGCGCCGCCGAGGCTGATCAGCCGGACCTTCGGCAGGCTCGCGACGAGCCGGTCGCGGAGATTGACCGGCACCCAGTCACCGCTGACCATGGCGAGCCGCAGCGTGGGCAGCTCCGGGCGGCCGGCCGACTCCCGGTAGTCCAGCAGCATGCCGAGGTGGACGGGGACGCTGTTCCACACGGTGACCCGTGCGGCGCCGCACAGCTGGTGCAGGGCGGCGATGTCACGGCTCTGGGCGGGGTCCGGTACGACTACCGCGCCACCGGCGGCCAACGTACCGAACACGTCGAACACGGACAGGTCGAAGGTCACCTCGGAGAGCGCGAGCACCCGGTCGTCCGGCCCGATGTCGAACCGTGCCAGCAGGTCGGCGATGGTGTTCGCGGCGCTCTGGTGCCGGATCACGACCCCCTTCGGCTCCCCGGTGGTTCCGGACGTGAAGATCACGTACGCGGTCGACTCGGTCTCCACCGCGGGCAGTCGGGCCTGCCGTTCGCCCGGCCCGGCCGGAGCACCGGGCACGGCGGGCTCTGCGGACATGGCGGGCACCGCGTCGAGGTCGAGGCAGCGCAGGGCGGCGGCCCAAGGCCGGTCGGCGGGCCCGGCGGTGACCAGATGGCGGGGGCGGGCGCGGTCGATCACTTGTCGGATCCTGGCGGCCGGCCACTGGGGGCCGAGCGGCACATACGCCGCGCCGGCGGCCAGCACCCCGAGCAGCGCCACCGGCAGCCGCCAGCCCCGTTCCACCTGTACCAGCACCAGGTCACCCGGCGCGCAGCCGGCCGCGCGCAGCGCATGCGCCACGCCGGCCGCCGCTTCGGCCAACTCGCGGTAGCTGACCGTGCGGTCGGACGCGATGATCGCGGGCGCGTCCGGGGTGCGCTCGGCCATGCCGAAAACCGGCCCATGCAGGGTGGACGGCGGTATCGGCACGGCGGTGTCGTTCACCTTCGCTCGAACCGCGAGCTGCGCATCCGGAGTGTGGACCAGGGCGGCACGCCGCCAGGCCTCGGGGTCGCCGCACAGCGAGTCAAGCAGCCCCTGGTAGCCGGCGAACATCGCGTCGACCAGGCCGGGCGGGTACACCTCGTCGACGGTGTCCCAGTTGGCGACTAAGCGGTTGTCGCTGTCGAAGACCTGATGGTCGAAGCTGACCTGCGGGGTGTGAATGGCACCGCGGATCCGCCGCCAGCCCAGTCGCTCCAGGAAGATGCCGGACTTGCTGCGACCGCCGATCACGCTGGCGAACACCACGGGCATCGCCGGGGAACGGCCGGCGCCGCGACGGCTGTTGAGCTCGCGGATGCCGTCCACCCCGCTGTACGCGCCGTGCGCCAGGTCGGCGGCCAGCTGCGCGCCCAGCGATCTGGCCCGGTCGGCGAACGAGTCCCGTCGCCCGGCCCGGCACTCGAGCAGCAGGGTGTCGCTGAAGTTGCCGATGATCGACGGCACGTCCGGGTGCAGCGGCTGCCGCTCCCCGTACATGACGTTGAGCGTGAAGTTGGGCGACGCGCTGTAGTGCCGCAGCACCTCGCAGAACGCCGCGCAGAGCGCCACCGTCGTGGTGATCCCATGCTCGGCGGACCTGGCCTTGAACGCCTGCCACTGGTGCGGTTCCAGCACCAGGATGCGCCGGGTCACGCGGGCCGCCGTCGCCTCACCGCGACGCCGGGGCAGATCCGGGGCCGACGGCAGCTCGGGCAGCCGGCGCAGCCAGTACGCCCTGCTGTCGGCACCGCCGCCGGACCTCAGTCTCGCGGCCAGCGCGACTTGGTAGTCCCTATAGGTGTAGTTCAGTGCGGGAAGCCGCCGGCCGTCGAGTAGGGCGCGCAGCTCATCGGCGAAGAGGTCGCCGGATGCGCCGTCGAACACCAGCAGCCGGCCGCCGACCTGGATGCGGTAGCCGTCGGACACCCGGAACACCCGGAACCGCAACACGGTCCCCGAGCCGGCCGCGGGCACCTGCTCCGACAGCTCGGCGTAGCTGTCCCGCAGCGCGGTCTCGACCGCGTCCTCGGCCATGCCGCGCAGGTCCCGGTACCGCAGCGGCGGCTGCTTCGGTGGCGGCAGCACCCGCTGGGTGCCATCTTCGGAGAACGCGACCCGCAGCATCTCATGCCGGCGCAGCAGGGCCTGGATCGCCGTGGTGAACCGGGGGAGGTCGAACGCGGTGGCCTGGTAGTCCTCGATGAACACCGCCGGCCGGGTCAGATCGAATCCACCGGTCTCACCGAGCAGGTACGCCTGCTGCAGCGCGGACATCGGAAACGACTCGGCGGGCTGTGATCCGGGCGTGGCGGGGGATCGGCCGTCGGCCGGCGTGCACCGACGGCGGTCGTCTCCAGCCATGTCGCCACCGCGGCGAAGGTCTGGTGCTCCAGGATCAGGGTGCGCGGCACCTCCACCCCGAGCGCGTCGCCGATCTCGGCGGCCAGCGACAGGGCGAGCAGCGAGTACCCGCCCAGCTCGATGAAGGTGGCCTGCTCCGACCACTCATCGTCGAGGTCGAGCGCGCCGCGCCACAGCGCGCGCAGCCGCTCCCGAAAGCTCTCGGGCTGGAGCATCGGCGTCCGGCTCATCGCCGACCTCCGTCCACAGCGACGACGGGGGCCCCGGCCCGCCTGCCGAGCGTCATCGGCAACGTGGCCGGCTGCCGGAACGTCCAACCACCGATCCGCGGCACCGGTCCGGCCACCGCCGCGTCGGGGAACCGGCGCAGGAAGGCCGCGAAGAACCGGGTCGCCACGCCGATCGCCAGGTGCATACCGAGACAGGAGTGCCGCCCATGACCGAAGCTGAGGCCGGCCCGTTCCGTCCGGTCCGGCCGGAAGCCGTCCGGGTCGGCGAACACGGTCTCGTCCCGGTTCCCGCTGCCGAGGAGCAGCTTCAGCGGCTGCCCCGCGGCCACCGGCAGACCGGCCAGCCGGGTGTCGGTCCGGGCGAAGCGCACGGTGTCCATCTGCGGCGGCTGCCAGCGAATGACCTCGCGCACGACTCGGTCGAGCACGGCGTCGTCGCCGCGCCCGCGGGCGCGCCACTGCGGGAACTCGGCGAACGCGACCATGGTGTTGGCCAGCAGCCCGGTCGAGGTCTCCACGCCGGCGGCGAGTACGAGCAGCACCAGCCCGATCGCGTCGTCCAGCTCCAGCTCACCGGCGTGCACGAGAGCGCCGAGCTGCTTGATCACCCCCTGCCCCTCCAGGCCGGGGTCCAGCAGCAGCTGCCGCACCAGCGCGCACACCTCGCGGCGGAGCTCGGCGGCGACCGCGAAGTCCTTGCTGCTGCCGTCCAGGTGATCGAGCAGATAGCGCAGGTGGCCGAAGGCCCAGCCACGCTCACCGGGTGGGATGCCGAGGAAGGCCGCGGTCACGGATTCCGGGAGATCCCGCGCGACCGCGGACACGAAGTCGAATTCGGCCATGTCGTCGAGTGCGTCAAGGACGTCGGCCACGCATCGCTCCACCGGTCCGACGAACGGCATGTTGTCGTCCCGGCCCACGAGCAGGCCGCCGAGCATCCGGCGCAGCCGGGCGTGCCGCGGTCCCTCGAAGTCGAGCAGGGTCGGACCGAACACCTGCCGCGACACCCGGAACGGGTAGTCGACCGTGAAGTCCGGGCTGGTGAGGCAGGTCTTGATGTCGGCGTGGCGGAACACGCAGAACATCTGCACCGATCGCACCCATAGCACCGGCTGCTCCCGGCGACAGCGGGCGAACACCTGCCACAGATCGTCACCGAGCTCGGGAGACAGGAAGCCGACGTGCCTCATCTACGGTCTGTTCCGCTGACCGCGCTGCTCACCGACCCCGGGCTGACGAAGGTGCGGTAGATCATGTTGGTGGTGGCGAAGGTCTCGATGGTCACCTGTTCCAGGTCGATCGACCGGCCGACCAGACTCTCGATCAACGCGATCAGCTTGATCACCGAGAACGAATCGATCACACCGGCGTCGAAGAGGTTGTCGTCACCGCCGATGCCGGCCATGGACCGCCCCTCGCCGAGTCCGCCGACGAACTCGGCGAACTCCGCGTCGAACTCCGTACGGCCCACCACGTGATTGCCGTCCGACATTTAGATTCCCCCTTCTTGTTGACCCGTGCCGCCCGATGGCGCGCCGATGCCGCCGGCCAGTGCGTGCATGCCGCCGTCGGCGTGCAGCACCTGGCCAGTGGTCCACCTGGCCAGGTCGGACAGCAGGAACAGCACCGCGCCGACGATGCGACCCGGGTCGGTGCGGTCCCAGCCGAGTGGCGCCCACCGCTCGTAGTAGTCGGCGATATCGCCGAAGGTGCTCACGCCCCGTCCGGACACCGACTCGACGGGACCGGCCGCGACCAGGTTGACCCGTATCGCGGACGGCCCCAGGTAGCTCGCGAGGTAACGGGCGATCGCCTCCAGCGCCGTCTTGTACACGCCCATCCAGTCGTAGCCAGGCAGTGCCCGCGCCGAGTCGACCGTCATGCCGACGACCGACCCGCCGTGTTCGCACCGGGCGAGCAGCGGCGCGAGGGCGGCGGACAACTGCTGGAGCGAGTACGCCGAGGTGCGGAACCCGGCCAGGGCGCTGTCCGGCGGGGTGGTCAGGAACGCCCGGCCGAGCGCGTCCGGCGGAGCGTACGCGATGCTGTGCAGCACCCCGTCCAGTCGGCCCCACCGGCGATCCAGCTCACCGGTCAGTGCCTCGAAGCCCTCGTCGGCGGTGACGTCCAGCTCCAGCACGTCCGCACAGACGGGCAGCAGATCCGCGGCCTTGCGGGTGATCCGCGCCGCCCGGCCGAACGAGGTTAGTAGGATCTCCGCGCCTTGCTTTTGCAACGCGGCGGCCACATGCCAGGCGATGGATTCGTCGTTGAGCACACCGGTGATCAGGTATCTGCGGCCGGAAAAGGTCGGCATCAACGGGGGATGCTGGCCACGATGCGGTCCACCAGCTCACCGATGGTGACATCGGCCAGCTCGGCACGCCGGATGTCCACTCCGTACTGCCCCTTGATCGTGGTCATGAGGTCGGCGACGTCGAGCGAGTCGATCTCCATCGTGTCGAACTTGGTTTCAGGGGCGATGCTCTCCTCCGGTATGCCGAGATCGACGAGCTCGGTACGGATCAGCTCGTGAACTGCTTCCGTGGTCACCTCGATGGACATGGACATGGGGTTCCCCCTTACTAGTTATGCGGGCAGCGAGGTGCGGGCGAAGTTGGGCGAGCAGCGCTGCGCCCAGTACCACTGCCGCCAATAGCTCTCGGCGATCTCCAGCCAGGTCTCCAGCCGCTCTGCTGAGTCGAGGAACCAGTTCATGCTGACCAGCAGCCAGCTGTAGACGCCTTGACTGTCTCGGCATTCGCCGCAGTTTCCCGAGGTGCAGCAGAACTGCAGGGTCTTGAAGTCGGCGCCGTACACGGCGAAACCGTCCAGCACCGGGTTGCCGTTGCGCACCCGCTCGGCGTGCTCGGGGAGGTCGACGCTGATGCTCGGGCACACCTCGTAGCCGAAGTGGCCGCCCCAGTGCGAGCGCCCGGTGATCAGGGCCTCGATCAGATAGGGATGACTGACCACCGTGTCCGGATACAGCTCCTTGACGCGCAACCCCTCGGCGAGCGCCCGCCGTTCGTTGTCCATGCGCAGCGGATGATCGGTGCCGTGCGCGCTGTAGAAGTTGAAGCTCACCAGGTTGCCGTTGTCCGCGATGGCGCGGACCGTCGCCTCGACGTACTCCAGCCCGTCCTCGTTGAGCGCCAGGACGAACGTCACCCGCGGATCGTCGCGGTAGTGCTTGAGCGCGGTCTCGAACAACCCGGTGAACGACGAGCCGTTCGGCCGGTGCGCACGCAATTGGTCGTCCATCGGGCCGCCCCCGAACAGGCTGATCGCCACCCCCACGTTCTCGAACCCCTCCGTCGGCAGCGGGCGCAGCCCATTGGACGAGATGGTGATGTAGGGGATTTTCTCGATGAACGGCAGGATCCGCTTCTGTACCAGAGTCGGCTCTCCGCCGATCAGCGTCGCCTGGGTGACTCCTTCATGGACCAGTTTTTCGACGAGCGCATTGATCACGCCGAGATCGCTGGTCTCCGGAACCGCGGTGTCGAAACCCCCTTCGAAATACCAGCAACCCTTGCATCGAATATTGCACGTCGTGGTGAGGTGCACTTCGCAGGCGCGGACACGCCGTCCCATGTCACGCAGCACCTTTAGCCGCTCGGCAAGATCGGGACGACCGGAAAGCAGTTCACGTAACCTGGTCTTTGCTTCTAGCCGGCTGGGCGGTTTGGGTTGCGGCGGGTTCAGTCGCAGCGGTGATTTCATGATGGCCCCGGGTCACGCCGGGCAGGGCATGTTCAACCCGAGCGCATTGATGCGCTCGGCCATATCACTGCGGTATTGCTCGAGCGCCTCACCATTCGTCGTCTTCCGCAGCCGATACTGCACGGCCCGCTTAGAACGCGCGGAACTGGGGCTGCCGAACACTCCCTCAAACGTCGGCCAGAGCCGGTCGAGCGCGGCCTGCAACTCGTCGGTGCGGCCTTCCGCGACCAGATTGCGGCACACCCGTGCGCCATGCGCGATATGAATCTTCTCGTCCAGGATGATGGTCCTGACGGCGTCGGCCCACGGCTTGTAGCTGCTTTCCGCGAACTCCCGCAGAATCAGCAGCACCGCCGCCTCGCCGAAATAAGAGAAAATGCCGCGCTCGGCCCACGTGGTGCACGTGTGCAGCCGATCGTCGGCGAAGAGCCTGCGCTCCTCGAGGGTCTGGGACTCCATGTATGTGGTGTCGACGCCGAGGTCGGCGAGCACCCGCTTGCCGATCTTGTAATGGTCGTACTCCTCGGCCGCGCGCTCGGCGCAGACCTGCATCTCCTCGGCGTTCGGCGCGATCGGTAAGAACATCCGGGCGTAGTCGTCACCGCCGGAAATCTCGCCTTCGGTATTGATCATCACCTGGCTGATGAGAATTTTCTGGTAGTCCTTCGGCATCCGTTTGAACTCTTCCGAAGTACGGACCACTACCTCTTCATCAGCGAAGATCGTAATCGCCATACTATCTCCCCGACAAGTGAACAAGATCGGTCTTCTGAACCAGCTTTGCTTAGCCCACCCTGAGCTGATACACGTCAACGCGACCTGACCCCGGCTGTTATGGACGCTATCTCAGCCACTCCAAACGCGTCAACGCTCAATTGGCTGCGGTGGGCAGAGGTTTCCGATCATCGGACACCCGTCTGGCCCGGAGGTAAGCATTCAGTTGTGCACGGGCTGTGATGAATGTATGACCGATGTTAACCGTCGGTCCATGGTGATTGCTGAAGGGTTCGGTCATGATCAATTCGAAGGTCAGGCCGGCGGGATGCCGCGTGAAGAGCGCCGGCCTTGGCGCATGCGCCGGCCTCGACAAAACGCGAGTGAGTGGCCCAAGGACAAGCCCTGCCCGGGGCGGCAGGCGCCGCCTGGAAAGCAGCCGGAGCGCCGGGTGCGGCGATCCGGTCACTCAGCGGGATCAGATCAATCCGAAATACGCCGGGGCCTGAATGCTTGCCTTCGAAGCCGATGCTGGACACCCGCCGAGCATCCTCGTACGCTGCGAATGAGCCATCGGGGGCTGGGGGTCTTTAGACATGGCAAGTCAACTACTGTCGGTTGTCCGGCCTGGGCGGGATGCGATACCGGTTTGTCTTTCCCTTGTTGAATGGGTGATGGCCGGTGAGTGACCAGGTGGCCGAATCCCGGCCGACGGTGGACCAGACGGCCGCGCTGCTCGCCGAGCTGATTCCGGGCGACCACGGGCTGCGTGTCGTCGAGGTCCGGCCACCCGGCCGGGTGGTGTGCACCGCCGGACCTGACGGCTTGGAGTACGCGCTCGGCGGGTCGGTGTCCGGACCGACGATGTTCAAGTTGGTCGACTACGCCGCGTTCCTGACCGTCAACGCCTGCGTCGGCGTGATGCGCTCGGCGGTCCTGGCGCATAGCAGTATCAGCTTCCTCGAGCCGGCCCAGCCGGGCGTGCTGCGGATCGTGGTCGACATCGTGCAACTCGGCCTGCGCACGGCGGTCGCCGACGTCCGGGTGACCGACGGCCGGGACTGGCTGGTTGCGATGGCTGCGCTGCACTTCGCGCTGCCCACCCGGAAATCGCGGCGGGCGACCGCGTCGATCGACGCCATGGCTCAGCCGGCGTCGATCGACCGGACGGCGTAGCTACTGTGCTGCCACGGATAGGCCGGCAGCGTGGCGACCATACGGCGCATCGCGGCCGACGGGAGAGGCAGTGGCTGCGCCGGCTCCAGCACCTCCACCGCTGGATGCCGCGCACCGGCGGCCAGCGCGTGAAGGGCGGGGATCGCGGTGTCGACCACGTCCGCGCCCACCCACGCGGTGTGCTCGTGCCGGGTGCGGCCATGGCTCGCGGTGTAGGCGAAGGCGGGGTAGCCGGCGGGGCCGGTTTCGGTCAGGTATGCGGCGTAGCGGCCGGCCAGCTCGCGCAGCGCGCTGGAGGTACGGGCGGACACGGCGAAGCCGGACACGGGCTGGGCCGGCCGTACCGCCACCCGCGGGGGCGAGGACAACACGACGTACGCGTTGGTCCCGCTCATCCCATAGGAGCTGACCGACGCCCGGTCACCCGCATCCGATCCCCATGGCTTCTCCTGCGCGGTGATGGTGATGCCGGTACCGGCCAGGTCGACGCCCGGGTTGAGCTCGTCGAAGTTCGGCTGCCGAGGTATGTGGCGGTGGCGCAGGCACAACGCGGCTTTGATCACACTGAGCACCCCGGCGGCCGCCTCGGTATGTCCGATGCACGCCTTGACCGAACCCACGTAGAGGCGACGCCCGCCCGCGAGTGCGGTCTTGAGGGCCTCGAGCTCGATCCGGTCCCCGAGCTGGGTGCCGGTGCCGTGCGCTTCGTGGTAGCCGATGTCGGTGCCCGACAGACCGAGGGAGGTAAGGACCGAGGAGATCAATCTGGCCTGCGCGTCGGGATTGGGTGCGGCGAAGGTACTGGAGTGCCCGTCGTGGTTTATTGCGCTTCCGTCGACGACCGCGATGACGCGGTCGTCGTCGCGTACCGCGTCCGCAAGCCTTTTAAGTATGAGCGCGCCGCAGCCCTCGCCTCGGACGAAACCATTCGCCTTTGCGTCGAACGGGCGTGATATCCCATCCAGTGATAGCGCACCGGTTTTCTCCAGAGCGAGTGTTGTCCACGGGGTGAGAATGAGGTTGACGCCGGCCGCGACGGCAATGTCGCAGTCCCTCGCGGTCAGTGATCGGCAGGCTGTGTGAATCGCCACGAGCGATGACGAACACGCCGTGTCGATCGCGAATGTCGGCCCCTGCAGACCGAGCGTGTGGGAAATGCGGCCGGCCGCGAAACTGTGGCCGTTACCGGCCGTCCAGTGCGCGCTCGGTACACCGGTGAACCAGCGCCGGTAGTCCTGGCCGGTGATACCGACGAAGACCCCCGCGGCCGGCGCAACGCTTTGCGGCGGGATCGCCGCATCCTCAAACGCCTCCCACACCACCTCGAGCAACAGCCGCTGCTGCGGATCGACCACCCGGGCCTCACGTGGGGAAACAGCGAAGAACCCGGCATCGAAGTCGAACGCGCCGGACAGGTATCCCCCGCGGGTCACCATGCCGTCCCACTCGGCACCGAACACGGCCCTGCGCTCTGCTGGTAACTCGGTGACGAGGTCTCTGCCGTTCCTGACGGCCGCCCAGTAAGTGTCGGCGTCCGTCATTCCGCCGGGCGCGCGTAGGCTCATCCCCACAATTGCGATACGCTTTTCCGTCCTACTCTGCACATCTCCAATCTGACACTATGCTCGACCCCATGTCCAGACCTCGGCGCCGCATTGCAAAGGCCGATGTATGAAATTGTCGGGTACAGTATTGTCTGCGCCCACCCGGCACGGTATCGTCAGTATGGTGCGTGACGAGGTTGTGATTACTGGCATAGGGGCCTTAACTCCGGTCGGAAACGATCGAGAGAGCAGTTGGGATGCGATGTTGGCGGGCCGATCCGGTATCGCGCGCGTCACCGCTTTCGACCCCACTGGAATGACCACCCAATTCGCCGGGGAAGTGCGGGGCTTCAAGCCGTCCGATCATTTTGACGTGAAGCGGTCCAAGCGCATCTCCCGGTTCACCGCGTTCGCCGTGGTGGCCGCCCGCGAAGCGGTGACCGACGCAAAACTACGCATCGACCAGGACAATCAAGACCGGGTCGGGGTCGTGGTGAACGCCGCGGTCGCAGGCTTCGACACCATCGAGGCCGCCACCCGGCGATTGGCGGCCGACGCCGAGCCGAGCTCCTACTTCGTGCCATACTCGCTGGCGAACATGCCCAGTTGCGAGGTGGCGATCGACCTCGGCGTGCACGGCCCGGTCAATGCCAATGCGCTGGCCTGCGCGAGTGGCCTGTACGCGCTGTTGGACGCGCGACGCCTGATTCTCACCGGCGAGGCCGACGTGGTGATCTGCGGCGGCACCGACTCGGCGATCGCGCCGGTGTTCATGACCGGTCTGGCCAACATGGGCGCGCTGTCCCAGCGCAACGACGACCCGATCCGGGCCAGCCGCCCCTTCGACGCGGATCGCGACGGTTTCGTGCTGGGCGAGGGCGCGGTGATCATGGTCCTGGAGTCGGCCGAGCACGCCCGCCGACGTGGCGCCACCCCGTATGCCACCGTCACCGGCGGCGCGTTGACCTGCGACGCCTTCCATGTCAGCGCACCGTCCCCGACCGGCGAGCACACCACTGCCGCGATCACGATGGCGGTCCGGCGCGCAGGCATCGTCCCGGACGACATCGACTACGTCTGTGCGCACGGCACCTCCACCAAGGCCAATGACGCCACCGAGACGAAGGCGCTTCGTAAGGCGCTCAGCGCGGCGGCCGACCAAATCGCGGTGAGCAGTCCGAAGTCGACCGTCGGCCACCTGCTCGCCGCGGCCGGCGCGCTGAGCGCGATGGTGTGCGCACTGGCCATCCGCGACGGCATCGTGCCGCCCACGATCAACCTGGACACTCCTGATCCGGAGTGCGACCTGGACTACGTGCCGAATGTCGCGCGGCGGTTGCCGGTGCGTACCGCCATGGCGAACGCGTTCGGTTTCGGCGGCCAGAACTGCGTCACGCTGTTCACCGCCCCGACCGGGCCCTGATGGTTCGCCGACGAGGCCGGCACAAGCCGCGATCCTGCCGCACTGACCGCGATGATCGTGCGGTAACACTGCAGGTCACAGCACCTGCCCAAGGTTCGCGGGCCCCACCGGCGAGGGCAGAGAACGCGTCCGACGATCTGCGCCGCTGACGATTATTGGAGCCGGATCTGCGCGAGCCGGTCGCAGAGCAGCTGAGTCTGCCGAATCTTCTGCTGCTGGAACTCGGCGTCATCGAGTTCCTCAACGGCCACCGCCACGAGCAACGCCTCGGTGTCGAGCCGGTAGATGTCCAGCAACGTCTCTTCGATCTCGTCGAAGTGGCGATCGAAGCCGTAACCGTCCAGGAACTCGTGGTTGAGCAGGCCATAGGCTCGGATGCGGGCGAGTTCCAGAAGCGGGTCACCAACCATACAGTTCGCCAGGTCGAGTACTCCGACGATGTCACCCGACCGCAGGCAGAGGTTCTCCTCCCGCAGGTCCATGTGCAGCAGGCTCGTCGCGAGATGGTCACGGGTGCCCAGCGCTGCGTTGACCCGCTCGAGGAAACCGGCGTCGGCCGGCACGTCTGCGTAACGCGCCGCCGCAGACAACCTCCGGGACAGCCGCCGGGTGAAGAACCCAGCCCAGTCTGCCGACGGCCGCAACCAGGCAGAGCCGGGTTGAATGCCGTGCAGCCTCCGCGTCAACCGACCCAGCTGGCGCAAGTCCGGCGAAACGTCAGTGCCATCGTCTGACTCGATGAACTGCGCCAGGCTCCACGAGACATCCTCGGCGAACCGTGCCCGCTGCAGGTGCAGAACTTGAGGAACCGGCACCCGAAACTCTCGCAACAGGTCGGTCGCGAGCGCCTCCTTGACCAGCACATCACCGAAGTCAACCAGTCCATCGTAGGACGTCTCGATTCGCTCGACTCGTGCGGACCTCGCAACGCCCACCAGTTCCGGCCCGTCGTAGACGAGATCTGCCCAAAAGTCCGTGCCCGACCGCCATTCCTCGACCCGCACATCCACCTGCCGCAGGACTTGCTGAATACTGGCCCGGAGAACTTCAGTGCGGCCAGGGCTGCCGCTAGACATACGTCTTTCGTTCCTTCCAGCTGTCCTCGGTCAGGGTGTACAGCGTGTCATTCGCCAGCCCCGGGCTCGCTGAGACCTATCCAAGATGGGGCACAGACCTCGAGATCTGATCGTCTTCAGAAATGAATGGTACCCGGAGGCCCTTCAATGGGCAGCCGGCAGTCATCGTAATCTTTTCGTTCTTCCTCGCTCATCTCCTGAAGGATGCCCACGTCGGATAGACCGTCGATGAATCTCTCGATATGGCCGCCGGAATCAGCGAAGAAGCGATGGGTCGCGACGCCCGCAGCCACGCCGAGTTCCGCACCGTGCTTGGTGGCCTCTTCGATGCCTAGGCTCAAAAGCTTGCCGATCGGGGAGCCAGGGTCAACGGGAACCGGTAGATGAGCGATGACCGCACCGGCACCGGCCAGGGCAAGCGTCCCTCCGGCGGCCGCGCCGATCAAACCCGCGGCGACCATGCCCCAGGAGTTCTCATCCGTCATCATGTCTTCCTCGGGGATGTCAGTACCCATGCTGTAGTCCTCCCTCAGTTCTACTGGGCCGTACCAAGGACCTGGCGTTTCTTGGAGTAATAGACGGTCGCGCTCCGACTGAAGCTCGTCATGCTCGCGAGCGTCATTCCGCCACTGATGAAGCCTCCGAGGGGGGGGATGACGCGTATGGTGAACTGCTTGCCGCCC
>CALAED010000344.1 GCA_937891035.1 uncultured Thermomonosporaceae bacterium
TCGTGCTCCCGGGGATCATGGTGACCAGCGTCGTGATGATCACGATGTACACCGGTGTGGAAGTCAATAAAGACATTGAAAAGGGCGTTTTCGGCCGCTTCCGCACCTTGCCGATCTGGCGTCCTGCTCCGATGGTCGGTTACCT
This sequence comes from uncultured Thermomonosporaceae bacterium, assembly GCA_937891035.1. Lineage (GTDB taxonomy): Bacteria > Actinomycetota > Actinomycetes > Streptosporangiales > Streptosporangiaceae > CALAED01. Next base: position 146 of record CALAED010000344.1, read on the forward strand.
GCTCGGCGACGCGTTCCGCTACACGATGGCGTCCACGGTCATCCTCGCGGTCGGCCTGGCCCTGGGTTTCCGGCCGGACGGCAGCGTCGTCGGAGTCCTGGCCGGCGTTGCGCTGCTGGTGGCCTTCTCCTTCGCCTTCTCCTGGGTCTGGACGATGTTCGGGTTGTTGCTGCGCACCGAGAAGTCCGTCATGGGCGTGGCCATGCTGGTGCTGTTCCCGCTGACCTTCCTCAGCAACGTCTTCGTCGAGCCGGCGACCATGCCCGGCTGGCTGCAGGCGTTCGTCAAGGTCAACCCAATCACGCACCTCGTCGCCGCGGTCCGTGGCCTCATGGCCGGCGACATGGCCGCGGGGGAGGTCACGTGGGTGTTGGTGTGCGGCGCCGCGCTGGTCGCGGTGTTCGGAACCCTCACCATGCGCCTGTACAACCGGAAGTAAAGCCAAAAACCCCGTCATGATCGTGCGCCTCGTGCCCTGGGCAGGAGGCGCACGATCATGTATGCCGTGCCCGGGGTTTGCCGTGCCGTGGTCGCGTGCCGTGCTCGTGTGCCGGTCACAGCCGCCAGCTGAGGTCTTCGCCGGGCTGGTAGCGGCACGTGGCCCCGGTGGAGACGGTGGCGCGGAGGTACGCGGCGAGTTCGGGGTGACGCGAATCGAGCTTGCGCAACGTGTCGCGGATCCGGGCGGTCACCGTCTTGCGGGCGCGTTCCGCCTCATCGCCGAGCAGGCGGTCGCGTCCGGCGAGTCCGGCGGCCGCCTTCAGCTCGTCGAGCAGCGCCGCGCGCTCCCTGTCGTATTCGGCGGCACGGGCGTCGTCGCCGCGCTCGCTCGCCCGGTCGATCTCTTCGTCCAGCCGCTCGAGCCGGCGCTTGTATCGCGCCTTGGCCTCGGCGTCGAGTACGGCGTCGCCACCCATCCGGCGGGCGGCGACCACGGCCTCGCCCGCCGCGGGGTCGACCAGCCGTACGGCCGGCACGTCCGCGCCGGGCCGGCTCAGGAGTAGATGCAGATCGTGCAGGCCCTTTGCGTCGGGCACGTGGACCGTGCGCCCGGCGAAGCCGAGGGACCAGACCTCGCCGTCGAACCTGAACTCCGGCGAGTTGGGCCGCTCCGCCACCGTCGGCCGCGACGTCTTGGCGGCAGCCGCGCCCGGGCCGCCGTCCGCCGCGCCCGCCCGCGCCTCACGGACGCGTTCGACGACATGCGGCATGCCGATCTCGGCGGCCTCTCGTTCCACCTCGTCCAGCAGGGAGCCGCCGGCCTTGGCGTCGCCGGTCGCGCCGCGGGCGAGCAGCGCCCGGGCAAGACGGCTACGCGCCTCGATCGACCATGGCCGCGCCCCGAGCCGGTCGGCCGAAGTGTAGGCGGCGGTGAATCCCTCGACCGCCTCGTCCCAGCGTTCCTCGGCCGCGTCCAGCAGGGCCGACCACAGCACGAACGGGCCACTGATGTCGCAGCCGTACACCGACACCGCCCACTCGCGGGTGAACGGCGCGAGCGCGGCACGTACCCGCGCGCATCGTTCCGGGTCCCGGGTGGCGGCGGCGACCTGCGCCTGGAACCGCAGCGACAGCGGCACGAAGCTGCGCGCGAGGAGTTCACTGCCGCCCGCCGTGGCCTCGGTTTCGGCCAGATGTCGGAGCGCGGCGTCGATATCGCCCATCTCCACGGCGGTGATCCCCACCATCAGGTGGGGATAGGGGTGGTCGTGCTCGGTGAGCATGCGGTGCATGTCCGCGAGCTCGGCGAACCGGCCCTGCAGCATCCACAGCGACCAGCGGAGATGATCGGCCATATAGGCGAAATGGGCGTGCGAGGGCTCGACGGCCTCGATCGTCCGCTCCATGAACGACTGCGCTTCGGCGAAGCGGCCCTGGAGCGTAGTGATGATGCACTGATCGATATAGGACGCGAAGCTCGGCAGCGGCATGCCTTTGCCTTCCGCCAAGGCGACGAACTCGTGGTGCTGGTCGAGGTAGCGGGGGTCGCCTTGCTCGAGCAGCGCCACCCACTTGAACGAGGCGGCGACGACCTCGGTCTCGGTGTTGCCGGTGCGCCGGGCCAGGGCCGCGAGCTCGTCGGTAAGGGCCAGCCGCTCCTCGGCGGTGCCGGGCCCCCAGATGGTGTTGTGGCGGGCCCAGAGGCTGAACCCCAGCGCCTCGTCGTCCGTGCCGCTGCGTGCCAGCGCGGCGGTATGCAGGGTGAGTTCCTGCGCCAGCTGGTCGGGGGACATCTGGTGGTCCGGGCCCGGGTCTTGCCCAGGGGCGGGGCCGGCGGCCACCAGCTTGCCGTGCGCGGTGCGGAGCAGATCGGTCACCAGCTCGCGTCTGTCCCCGGTGTAGTCGATCTCGTACAGGCTGAGCGCCACCCGCGCCAGCAGCGCCGGGTCGTCCATCTCCTTCGCCGCGGAAATGGCCTCCGTATAGATGCGCCAGGCTTCGTCGCGTTCGTTGTTGTGGTGCAGCGCGTTGGCCAGATCGACCGCGATCGCGATCCGGCGGCGCGGTTGGTCCGCGGCCCGTTCATAAGCGCGCCAGTTGTGCCCGATCGACTCTTCGAAGGCCATACGGCTGATGGCGTCGCGGGCCGCCGCCAGCAGGAGGCCAACGGCGCGGGCGGGCTCGATGTCATCGCCGGCGAGGTAGGCGTGGCGGGCCAGATCGGCGGGAAGCGTCCGCTCGGCGAGGGCGGGGTTGTTGTCGAGTGCCCGCACCACCGCGGCGTGCTGCCGGCGGGCCGCCGCCTCGTCGAGCAGGTCGTACAGCGTCTCGCGGACCAGATCGTGCGCGAACGCGAACGAACCGCCCCCGAGGGTCACCACCAACCTGGCCGTCACCGCCTGGTCGAGCAGCCGGGCCACGTGCGGTACGGGGGCCGCCGCCGTGGCGGCGAGCACTTGACGGTGGAACTCACGGCCGAGCACGGCGGCGGTGGACAGCAGCCGCACCACCGGCTCGGGGAGCAGCGACAGGCGCCGCCGCAGGGCGTCGCGTACCCCCGGCGCGATCGCGGTGACGGCGCCGCCGCTGTGCCACAGGCGGGCCGTCTGCTCGACGAAGAACGGGTTGCCGCCGGTGCGCCGGTGCACCTCGGCGACCAGGTCGTCGGTCGGCTCGCGCCCCGCCGTGCGCGCGATCAGCCGGCCCACCTCGGCGCGGCCGAGACCGGTCAGCGTCACCGTCGTGGCCTTCGCCAGCAACGGCGTTATCAGCGGCTGGAGTGGGTGCCCGTCGGCCGCCTCCACCTCAACGTCGCGGTAGGTGCCCACCAGCAGCAGCCGTTCGAACCAGGTGTGCTGGGCCGCGAACTCCAGCAGCTTGAGCGACGCGGTGTCCGCCCAGTGCAGATCCTCCAGTACGACCACCACCGGCGTGCGCTGCGAGACCGACACCAGCGCGGTCGTCACCGCGTCGTACAGCTGGAAGCCGTCGACCGCTTCCGTGCTCTGCGCCTCGCCGAGCAGGACCGACAGGCCGCCGCCGGCGGCGGCCGCCGCCCATTCCTCGGCCGTGGCGACGCGGCGCAGGCCGCGGATGACCTGGACCCACGGCCAGTAGCCCGGCGCGCTTTCCGAATCCCAGCACGAGCCGCTGAGCACCAGTGCGCCCAGCTCTCTCGCCTCGGCCATCGCGTTGGTGACCAGCGTGGTCTTGCCGATCCCCGCCTCACCGGTGATCAGCACCAGGCCGCCGTGGCTGCCTGCGACGCGGCCGATCTCGGCGCGGAGAATCCCGGCGGGGTGGTCCCTGCCGATCAGCGCGGCCGTCAACGGAGGCCGCCGTCAAGACGATGGCTGCTCATACCATTTCAAAGGTAGCGACAGCCACCGACAGCCTCCGCCGTCCACCGGCCGGGGCCGGAAGAGATCCGAAGGGTAATCGGAACGAGCGTCGCAAGGACGCCACAACTCGGTGTCGTGCCTCCGGCCCGCACGCCCGAGATGAGGTCCGCAGGTGCCCATGCGTGAATGCGGCCATAGGCGCCTGGCGTCGCCGGGGGTTGGCGGGTCATGCGGTCAGGCATAGCCTGACGCAACCCCCTTGAAAGGACGATCAATGACAAACAGGTTCGCCATGGCGATGCTCGGTACGACGGCGGTCGCCGCCATGATCGCCAGTGTCTGCGCCACACCCGCCGCGGCGGCCGACGCGAGCACCGCCGACGCGAGCACCGCCGACGCGACGGTTTTCTCTCCCAATCCGGTGCAGCAGCTCGGCGACGAGTCATTGACCGATCAAAAAGACGCCGACTATCCGGCCTTGGCGGCCGCCTACCGACGTGTGACCCTCTCGCATCTGGCCGGCTCGGGAACGCTGACCGGTCAGTACGTCACAGTGAAGAGCGAGACCGGCAAACCGGCCCGTACGGTGGGCGGCGACTTCCCCGTCTGGCATCGCGACGCCGACCAGTTCGAGCAGGTCATGGGCTATTACTGGGTCGACACGGCGCAGGCGTACCTGCAATCACTCGGCTTCGGCACCACACTGAGGCCGGTCAACCAGCGCCAGATCGAGCTCCGCATCGACCAGTTCGGCGGGGACAACTCGTTCTTCCGCGAGGACAAGGCGAACGTCACCCTGGGCAAGGGTGGTGTGGACGACGCCGAGGATGCCGAGGTGATCGTGCACGAATACGGCCACTCGGTGCAGGACAGCCAGGTGGCCGGCTTCGGCACCAATCTGGAGTCCCGCTCCATTGGGGAGGGCTTTTCCGACTACCTGGCCGTCGCCGTGACCAGCTGGGCGACGGGCACGCCGACGCTGACGCCGGAGGCCTGCGTAGCCGACTGGGACTCGGTCTCCTACACCAGCACAGTGCCGCACTGCCTGCGCCGGTTGGACGGCACCAAGGTCTATCCCACCGACGTGATCGGGGAGGTACACGCCGACGGAGAAATCTGGTCGCGTGCGCTCTGGGACATCCGTACCGCCCTGGGCGACAAGACGGCGAGCACGCTGATCATCGAGGCGCAGTTCGACTTCGCCGCCGACACATCCTTCCGCGACGCGGCACTGGCCACAGTGGCGGCGGCCGCCCGGCTCTACGGCTCCAGGGCCGCGACGGCCACCCGCACCGCGTTCACGGAGCGCGGCATCCTCTGACCGACCCCGAAGCCGAGTCCGACGAGCCGCGACGCGGCATCACGCCGATGGGGCGTAGTTGCCGGCCACTCGGCCGCCGTACGGTGATCAGTCGTCGGTGTTGCTGCAGAGCATCTGCGGGATGACCTGCTTACAGGTGTCGCAGGACTGGACGATCTGGCCGGTCGACCAGTCGCGATTGTGGCCCTCGGCACCAAAGTCCTGCCAGAACATCTCGCAGAACTCGATCGCCGTCACCTTCTGATTGGCCGCGACCGCGTCGGCCAGTATGCGGTGCAGCAGTTTTTGCGCCGCACAGCTCCCGAGCGGATAGTCCCGGCCGCGGCCCTGGGCCACTGGTGCGATCGGCGTGAACTGCTTCAGACTGATGTCGAGCAGCTTGCCGCTCACCAAGGTGTTGGTGACCTCGATGATCACGGTGTCTTTGGGCATCTTGTTGCGTTTGATCCACTTGGAAAAGACCGCGGGGCCAGGACCGGAGAGCGCGACGTATCCCATGACCTTTGACCCGATGGTCGCCACGGCGGCACCCATCATGCTGGTCGAATACACGGTGCCGCCTGCACCAGTCGCCAACTTGAGGTAGGCCTCACGGAGGTTGTTGCTCTTGATCGTGGCCTCGCTCAGGTCGTCGAGCGAGTTCCGAAATTGCTCCAATAATCTTTCGCTGTCCTCGCCGGTGTTGATCCGAGGGAACGGCTTATGCGTATCGGGTGACTTCCCGCAGCGTGGACATGTCTGCTGAATGACGTCATTGCTCCCACCGTAAGTGGGAATGCGTTCCTGGTCCGTCCGCATAATGAATCCCCTCGTCCCCGTTCCGTGCGCCATCCGACGCATTGTCGCCAGAGGCTAACCCCGCGTGATGCGGCGCCACAAGACATCCGGAGGTGAGCCTGACGGCAGGGCAAGCGATCATGGCGTGATGTCGACCTATTTCCGGTCGGTGACCTCATGTGGTCGCCGCCGGGCGCACAGCGAAGAGCCCGCGGTGACCCGAAGAGGGTCACCGCGGGCTCGTCAGCCTCGCTAAGAACCGGTCAGTCGGTCAGTCGAGGGCCTACGGGCCGGCGTTCACCCGGTGAACAGCAGCCGGTTCGGCGAGCCGGTGCCCGCGTTGCCGACAACACCGAGTGTTGAGTTGTTCACCATCGTGTCGCGCACCTGTTGCGGGCTGAGCGACGGGCTGCCGCTCAGGATCAGCGCGGCCGCGCCGGCCACGTGCGGGGTGGCCATCGAGGTGCCGCTGATCGTGTTGGTGGCGGTGTCACTGGTGCGCCAGGCCGAGGTGATGCGGACGCCGGGCGCGAAGATGTCCAGGCAGGTGCCGATGTTGGAGAACGACGCCTTGGCATCGTTTTCCTGGGTGGCGCCGACCGTGATGGCCGCGGGCACCCGGGCGGGCGATTGGGTGCAGGCGTTCACCGGGCGGCCGAGCAGATCGCCGTTGCCGGCCGCGACGGCGTAGGTGATGCCCGAGTTGATCGAGTTCACGACGGCGTTGTCGAGGCTGGCGTTGGCGCCGCCGCCCAGGCTCATGTTGGCGACCGCGGGCCTGACCGCGTTGGCCGTCACCCAGTCGATCCCGGCGATGACGCCCGCTGTGGTGCCGCTGCCCTGGTTGTTCAGCACGCGCACCGCGACGATCCGCGCGCCCTTGGCCACGCCGAACTGGCTGCCGGCGATCGTGCCGGCGACGTGCGTGCCGTGACCGTTGCCGTCCTGCGCGATGTTGTCGTTGGAGACGGTGTCACGGCCGTTCGAGGCGCGCCCGCCGAAGGTCTGGTGGGTGATGCGTACGCCGGTGTCGATCACGTAGGCGGTGACGTTCGACGCCGTCGTGTTGAAGTTGTAGGCAGCGTTCAGCGGGAGATTGCGCTGATCGATCCGGTCGAGGCCCCACGACGGCGGGTTCAGCTGAGTGTCCATGACGTGGACGGCGTGGTCCTGCTCAACGAAGGACACCGCGGGGTTGGCCGCGAGTTCCTTCGCCTCCTGCTCGCTCATCCGTACGGAGAAACCGCGCAGTGCCCGCTGATAGGTGTAACCGAGCGCGCCGTCATGGCGATCGACGAGACCGCGGGCCACGCCGCCCACGCCGTCCGAGCGGAGCTTGGCATTGTCTTTGAGAACCACGAGGTACTGGCCGTCCAATGCACCCGGACCGCCTGCGCTGAGGATGGTTCCGGTCGCCGGAGCGGCGGATGCGTTGGGTGAAAGGGCAAGGGTGAGTGTCACTGCCGCGATCGCGGCGAGAAGCACACGTCGGACTTTGTGTGCCGAGGCCATGGCGGGGGTCTCCCATCTCACAAAGTGTGTCGTCGCATAAGCGTGACCTGACCCCGCGAGAAGGGCAATACCAAAATTTAAGGTTTCTTGTCAGTGTTATGTGACAAGTGGGTTACCCTGCGGGCTCACTCGGGCTCCACAGCGGGTTATGGAACTGGTCGCGGACGCCTTTACGCAGGCACTTCTCCCGTCACGGCCGACCTCGCCAGAATGCCCGGCCCGCCGAGGCGGCGGCCAGTGCGTGGAGCGTACGGTCCCAGACGGCGGCGGCCGGCTCGCCAGAAGCGACCCAGGCGGCGAGGTCGGTCAGCAGACTGGACAGGTCGGCCAGCAGGCGGTCGGGTCCGCCCGCGGCGCGCAGTTCGCCGACGAGCGCGATGAGCCGGTCGCGGAACTCGGTGAGCAGCCGCCGGCGCTCCGGCTCGGCCGCGCCGGCACCGGCGCGGAGGGTCGTCAGCTCGGCCGCGAGTCGCCGCCGCGCCGCCGCCTCCGCGGCCGCGGAGGCGGCGGGGGAAGCGGAAGCTCCGAGCGGAGCGCCGAAGAGGTCGTCGTTCGCGGGCGTGGTGAACGAGCCGGGGCGAACGCGCCTCCCGGCGTGCGGGCGTCGTACGGGCACGGCGGCGTCGGCGGCGGCGAACGCCCCGGCGTCCGCGGCCGGCAAGGTCGAGGTGGGCGTGGACGCCCAGCCGTCGGGCGACTCGACCGGCTGGATGACCTGGTGCGGCAACTCGCCCGATGTGGCGGCCCTGGTGTCGACGGCGACGAACGCGGTGAACCGGCAGAGCACCCCGAAGCGCAGCGAGGTTTCCACGATCCGTTGTTCGAGACCGGGCGTGCCGTGCGCGACGTAGCGGTCCTCTAGCTCCCGCAGGTGCGCCCTGGCCCAGATGCTGGTGCTCGCCGGATCGCCCCCGGCGAACCGGTGCGCCATGGTCGCCGCCGTACGCCGCAGCCACTCGGTGCCGTCGGGCCGGACGCCGCGAAGGATGATCGAGCCGGCCGCGGCGTCCTCCGGTGCGCCCCGGTAGCGGCCGCGCACGACCAGCGGAACACCGGGGAAGATCGCGCCGAGTCGGCCGGGGGTCAGCGTGTCCGGCACGAGTTCGAGTCCGTCGGCCGACACGGACAGATCGGTGACGAGCGGCGCGGCGATCCGGTGGTGGATGTGCTCCATGGCCTCGTCGAGGCGTTCCTCGGATTCCACGAGCTCTGCCCGGCCCCCGCCGGCGGCGGCCAGTCGGTGGAGGAAGCCCGCGTTGACGGCGCGGTCGATGCCGACGGTGTGCACCCGTACGCCGGCCAGCCCCGGGGCCAGCGACCGGAGGATCTGATCTTCGTTCCCGATCTGCCCGTCTGTGATCAGGACGAGCACCCGATCGCGGCCGCCGTCGCCGCCGCCGCTGTCGCCGCCGTCGTCAATGGGGTCGTCTATGGGGTCGGCGAGGATGTGCACCGCCTGGCGCATCGGCGCGAGCATCTCGGTGCCGCCGCGTGCGGTGAGCCCGGCGAGGTGCTCCACGGCGCGGAACCGATGCCGGTCGGTGGCCGGGACGAGACCGGATGGCAGCTCGGGCGGCGTACCGATCTCGTGGTCGAACGACAGCACGGCGAATCGGTCGGCGCCGCTCAGCGTGTCGACGATCCTGGCCGCGGCCCGCCTGGCCGCGACGATCTTCCAGCCGGCCATGCTGCCCGAACGGTCCATGACGAGCACCACATCGCGCGGGCGGGCGGCGGACCCCGCAGGCGGATGGACGTTGGTCAAGGTGAACGTGCCTTCCGTGCCGCCCGTGCCGTCTTCGTCGACCGTGTCCGGCGTGAGGGACAGCGCGGACGCCTCCGCCACGGCGAAGCAGAGGCGCACTATGAAGTCGCGGTTAAGCCGCTCGCCCGGCGCCAGTCGTACGGTCGTACGTTCGGGTGCCGCCGCGTCCCCCGGGCCATCGGTCTCGTCCGTCGCGACGACGTGCAGGGCCGATCGGATCTCGGTCAGCGGCAGCCCGGCCGGATCGATCTCCACCGACAGGGACAGTCGCACCGGGTTGGGGAAGCCGGGCAGCAGCACCGGCGGGCTGATCCGCGACGCGTCGGGCACGGCGTCGGTGTCCGGCGCGCCGCCGACGCCCGCCGCGGCGTCGTCGAGTGGCGCGCCCGGGATGTAGCGGGGGGCCACGACCAGCGGGAACCGGAACGTCGCCGCGCCGTCCTCGTAGGGCAGCGGCTGGTCGAGCGAGAGCCGGACGGTGACGCGTTCGCCGGGCAGGATGTTGCCGACCCGCATGGTGAACACGTCGGGGCGGTCCTCTTCGGCGATCCCGGCCCGTTTGCCCGCGGCGATCGCCGCGTCGTACTCGTGCCGGGCCTGGCCGCGCTCTTTGAGTACTCCCTCGATCACCCGGTCGGCGGCCTCCATGCGCATGCCGGTGACGGCGGCACGGTCGGGAAGCGGGAAGACGTAGGTCGCCTCGAGCGGCTCGTCGAACGGGTTGCGATAGCCCTGGGTGACCTCGACCCCGGCCGCCAGACCGGTGATGGCGGCGCGCACGTCGACGGTGTCGAGCGGCAGGTTGCCCCTGCCGGTGGTGAGCGCGCCCAGACCCGCGTCCGGCAGAGCCGGCGGCTGGTCGGGCAGCGGCGCGATGCGCACGGTCATGTAGATCGCCTCCCAGGCGACGTCGAGGGGGCCTGCTCGGTGTGCTCCGGATGCAGGCCGCGCCGGCGCAACTCGTCGATGAGCGGCCGGGCGGCGGCTTCGATCGCGACGAGATCGGCGGCGGCGATGAATCGCGCGGCGCCGTCGAGCAGCAGCGTCACGCCGGCCGCGAGGCGGATGCCCGGCACGACGGCGGCCGCCGCCGGGGGAGCGGCCGCGCCTTCCGGCTCAGTGGTTTGCGAGGGCTCAGCGGTTTGCGGCGTGGCCGGCGCGGTGTCGCTCGTAGAAGTTGGCGCGGTGTCCCGCGCGGCTGTTGGCGCGGCTTGCACTGCGGCCTGGCCGGCGGCCGGCACCGCCGCCCAGAACCGCTCGCGGGAGCGCGGCCTTCGTGCGGAGGTGACCGGGTCGGCGGCGAGGGTGTAACCGTCGCTGCCATGGTCACCGCCGGGGGCGCCGGGCCGGACCGTCTCGGGCAGGCGGGCGATGTCGCGCAGCATGTCGTCGGTGGCGCCGGTCAGCTCCGCCTGGATCTGCGCGATGGCCAGCCCCGCCGCCTGCCGTCGCTTGACCGCGACGAGCTGGAGCAGGTGGCGCGGCCCATAAAGCGCGGTGCGGCCGCGGCGCGCGAGCGGCGGGTCGAGCAGCCCGATGGTGGTGTACCACCGGATGAGGCGCTCATTGGGCAGCTCTCTGACCCGGCCGTTCACCCGCACGGGATCGTCGGCCAGCGCGGCGCCGGCCAGCTCCGCCAGCTCGCTGATCGTCCAGGCGCCGTCCATGTCCCCTATGATGACACTGTCATGATGACAGTGTCAATCGAAGGCGGGAAGGCCCGCTCCCCAAGGCGAATAAATGGCGTCTGGCAAAATTCATGTGGTAAGCATCGAAATATGACAAACAATGCGGTGAAATAGTTACAAGGTACGGTGCGGCAGGCGAATTCCCCATGCGCGATGGCGCATATCGGCCACTTCACAAAGGATCTCGGAAAACAGTGGAGTCAAGTCCGCGGCTCGATTTACCTTCGGCGTTATGAATGACCGGCGCCTGGTCGAGACGATGCGTTCACATGACCCCGCGGCGATGGGCGCGGTTTATGACGCCTACGCCGGGCGGCTGTTCGCCTTCTGCTGGTTCCTGTTGCGCAGTCGCGAGGCCGCGGAGGTGGCGTTGCGCGACACCCTCATCGTCGCCGCCGCGCATATCGACAGGCTGCGCGACCCTGACCGCCTCGCGGCCTGGCTCTACGCGATCGCCAGGGTCGAGTGCGACCGGCGCCCGGCCCCGCCGGAACGGCGTCCGGACCTCCCGATCGCCAGCCACGACCAAGACGACGTCGACCAGCGGATCATGGCCTGGGGCGCCGTCATGGGCTTGCCGCGCCTCACGAGAGAGGTCCTGGAGGTGCTGCTCAGGCACCGCCTGCCGGTCCCCGACGTGGCCTCCGTGCTCGCCGTCTCCCCTAAAGAGGTCGAGGCGGCGCTGGCCCGTTCGCGCGCCGATCTCGAGGTGGCGCTGACCGCCGAGCTACTTGCGCATGAGGGCCCGTACGGGTGCCCCGACCGGGCCGCCATCCTCCGCGAGCGGCAGAGCGAGCTGACCCTCGCGCTGCGCACGCGGCTGCGCCGGCACGCCGAAGACTGCGAGACCTGCGGAGTCTTCCTGATCGACGCCGTGGCGGCGGCCAAGGTGTACGGGCTGCTGCCCTACGCCACGCCCGCGCGCGGCCTGCGGCAGCGTGTGATGAGCTGCCTCGCCGATCCCCAACTGCTCCACTACCGCGACTTCGTCTCCGTCCGGGGAAACGGCTTCACCAAGAGAGGCTTTCCGGTGCGGCGGCACCGCGGCTGGGACCTGCGCGCCCCCTATGACCCGGCGGGCGGCGCCATCGGGCCGTGGCGGCGCGTGCTGCACGTCGTCGGCGGACTCGCCGCCACCGCGGCCATCGCCGGAGCGGAGGTGGCGCTCGTCCGGTGGGCCGGCTTCGTCCAGGACGGCGACGCCGGCCGCGCCGTCGCCCTCGGCGAGACTCCGTCCGCGCGCGCCCAGCCGGCGCCGAGCGCGCCCGGCCGGTCCACTCCGTCGCCGGCGCCTGACGGGGGCGGCTGGGCCGCGTCGTCGATCGCGCCGACGTTCCCTTATCTCCCTTCCGCCCCGGCCGGGGGGTGCGGTCCGTCCACGCCGCCCTTCGTCTGGCCGTCGCCGCTCGGCGACCGTCCGTACGACGGTCCGTACGACCGGCCGCACGACCCGCTCGGCCCGCCGGGCGGGACCGATTGGGCACCGCGGCCGTCCGGAGGGGTGTCCCGCCCGCCCGGCCCGCCGGCACATCCCGCCGACCCCTCTGGCCCGCCCGCGACAAGCCGCCCTTCCCCCGTCGCGCCTATTCCCGGCCCGCCTTCGTCCGGCCGGCCCGGCAAATCAGCGACGCCCTCTCCGGCGCCGGCGCGGTCGCGATCGACACCTTCTCCCGCGCCGTCCCGGCCGACCTCCGTGGCGACCGCACCGCGGACCACGTCGAGCTGACCGGCGCGGCGTGCTCATGCCGCCCGGGTGCTCGCGTCCTGGCACCGTACGCCAGAGCATGATCACTTTCTATGGCGCCTGGTGGGGGGAGCGTCATGCCGCCGGCGCTCGCCCGCGTCGAAGGATGGCGGCCCTGGCCGGCGCGCACCCGCCGCGCGTCGCCACCCAGTCAGGGGGCTCGCCCTCGAACGCTACGTTGCCGGCGGGCCCGTCGCCGAGGCCGTCAAGCGGACTCGGCGAGGCGGTGGCGGGAACGGTCGATTTCGGCCTCGGCGTCGGCACGGCCCACCCAGGTGGCGCCCTCCACCGACTTGCCCGGCTCGAGGTCCTTATAGACCTCGAAGAAATGCTGGATCTCCAGGCGGTCGAACTCGGGGACGTGGTGAATGTCACGCAGGTGCTCGCAGCGCGGGTCGGTGGACGGCACACATAGCACCTTGTCGTCGCCCCCGGCCTCGTCCTGCATCCGGAACATGCCGATCGTGCGGCAGCGGATCAGGCAGCCCGGAAACGTCGGCTCCTGCAGCAGCACCAAGGCGTCGAGCGGGTCGCCGTCCGCCCCGAGCGTGCCCTCGATGAAGCCGTAGTCGGCCGGATACTGGGTCGAGGTGAACAACATCCTGTCCAGCCGGATGCGGCCGGTCTCATGATCCATCTCGTACTTGTTGCGTTGCCCCTTGGGAATCTCGATCACCACATCGAATTCCACGATGTCCTCCGCTCCCCCCGCGCTCTGAGTCTGTGAAAATCGTCCCGGGGACGCCGGGGCGCGGCTTCCGTTGTCGTTCCTGCTTTAACAACAAGGATGTCGCATGTCCGTCCGGCGCAGGGCGCACGGGGCTGAGAGAGGTTAGAGAGCGTTGGACAAGCTTGTTCGCGTGCTCAGGCGCGAGCCGATCGTGGCGTTGGTCACGCTCTGCCTGCTCAACGTGTTCATCGTCGCTGCGGGCACCGCCGTCGTGCTGCTCACCCCCAAGCGCGAACTCGCGGTCCAGCCGCCCGCCGTGGCCGCCCGCCAGGTCGTCGTGCCTGGCGGCAGCGGTGGCGGCGGTGGCGGTGGCGGTGGCGGGGTGCGCGGGCCAGCCGCGGCCGGCACCACCGGGCCGCTGCCCAGCACCGGCGCCCTCATCACCAAGCTGTCCGGCCCATTGCGCTCGGCGGGCGCGCCGATCAACGCCGTGGTGATCGACCCGGTCAGCCGCCGCGTGCTCTACGACCAAAGATCGCGGCTGTCGCTGGTTCCCGCGTCGACCATGAAGATCATCACGGCCGCCGCGGCGCTGGCCGCCCTCGGGCCCGACCACAAGCTGACCACCAAGGTCGTCCGGTCCGCCAAGGGCATCGTGCTCGTCGGCGGCGGCGACCCCACGCTGGCCAGCCGGCCCGCCGACGACTTCCCCGCCTACGCCTCGCTCACCGACCTGGCCGCCCGCACCGCGACCGCCCTGCGCGCGTCCGGCACGCGGCGGGTCCGGCTCGACTACGACGCGTCGCTGTACGACGGGCCGCGCACCGCTCCCGGCTGGAAGCCCAACTACGTGCCGGAGGGCAGCGTCGCGCCGGTGACCGCGCTCGCCGTCGACGAGGGCCGCGCCAGGCCGAACGCCTGCGACGAGGACGCGACGGCCCCGCGTGCCGGTGACCCGCCGCTGGCCGCTGCCCACCGGTTCGCCCAGGCGCTGCGGCGGCATGGCGTCCAGGCCCGCGTCGGCGCCGAGGTCGTCGCCCCCAAGAACGCCCGGCAACTGGCCGCCGTCCAGTCGCCGCCGCTGCGCGCGCTCGTCGAGCACACGCTGGAATGCAGCGACAACGACCTCGCCGAGGCGCTGGCCCGCCAGGTCGCGATCGCGCGGCACCTCCCGGCCGACTTCGCCGGCGCGAGCCGGGCGGTGCACGACGTACTGGCCGGTCTCGGGGTCGCCGACGGCGTCCAGGTCAGCGACGGCAGCGGGCTTTCCGTCAGCAACCGCGTCACGCCGGCGGCCCTGGCCAGGATCATCGCGCTGGCCGCCACCGGCAACCACCCCGAGTTGCGGGCGGTGATCACCGGGATGCCGGTGGCGGGCTTCTCCGGCACCCTGCGTGATCGCTACACCGGTGATACGACACTGGTGGGCGCCGGGGCCGTACGGGCGAAGACCGGGACGCTGTCCAACGTGAGCAGCCTCGCCGGGCTCGCCTACGACGCCGACGGCAGGCTGCTCGCGTTCGCCTTCATGGTCAACAACGTGAAGTCGACGAGCCTGGCCAGACTGGCCCTCGACCAGCTCGCCTCCGTCCTCGCCGGCTGCGGCTGCCGAGGCTGACCGATCCCGCTGGCTTAGCTCGGGAGTTGCCGCGCGCCGCCCGTTCGTTGGCCTCAAAGCCGCCCGTTCGTTGGCCTCTAAATTGCCCGGGGCCGGCCGGGGGACGTGGGTAAGGGTGAGCTGGGCCAGGAAAACGGCCTCGTCCTTGGGTACGGAACGTACGGTGGAACTCGTGGTCCGCCGGCCACCCGTGGTACATCGGGCCGAGGCGAGTGGACCGGACGAAGAGAGAGAGCGGGTAATTGACCACATCGATGATCGACTGGAATGTCGCGGTCCAAACCGGCATTCGTCTGGTCCGACCGGGTCCGCAGGTCAGTCCGGAGGAGGCTCACCAGGTCGTCGGGCAGCTGCGTGAGCTGTCCCGGGTCGCGCAGGGACATGTACTCGACTTCACCGGGATGGACGGGGCGCTCGACCCGTCGCCCGCCCAAATCGTCGATCGGCCCGGCTGGATCAAGGCCAACGTCGACGGTTTTCGCGTCGTGCTCGAGCCGTTGATGGACGAGTTGGCGGCGCGGCGCGGTCCCGGCATCTTCAGCGGCGGCGCGGGCGGCGCCGTCATCCAGGCCGTCGGCTCGCGGGTCACCGGCATCCAGGTCGGCTCGATCCTCGCGTACATGGCGGGGCGGGTGCTCGGCCAGTACGAGCTGTTCTTGCCGCCCGACCCGGACGGCCGGGCCCCGGCCGGCCGGCTCACCCTGGTCGCGCCCAACATCGTGCAGGTAGAGCGCGAGCTCGGCGTCGACCCGGACGACTTCCGCCTCTGGGTGTGCCTGCACGAGGAGACCCACCGCGCCCAGTTCGCCTCGGTGCCGTGGCTGCGGTCGCACGTCCAGCAGCAGATGACCGAGTTCCTGCTCGCCTCCGACCTCGATCCGGGAGCGCTGCTCGAGCGGCTGCGCGAGGCGGCGGGCGCGGTCGCCGACGCGGTCAGGGGCGGCGACGCCAGCCTGATCGACGTTATCCAAACGCCCGAGCAGCGCACGATCCTCGACCGGCTCACCGCGGTGATGACCCTGGTCGAAGGGCACGGCGACTACGTCATGGACGCTGTCGGCCCGGAGGTCGTGCCGTCGGTCGCCGAGATCAGGGCCCGGTTCCAGGGCCGCCGTGAGGCCGGCGGCCGGCTCGACAAGACGATTCGCCGGCTGCTCGGCATCGACATCAAAATGAAGCAGTACGCCGAGGGCTCCAGGTTCGTCCGCACCGTGGTCGCCCAAGCCGGCATGGCCGGCTTCAACCGGGTCTGGACCTCGCCGGACACGCTCCCCACGCGGGAGGAGATCAACGAACCGGCTGCCTGGATCGCGCGCGTGGTCGGCGTTCCCGCGATCGAGACGGCGGTGGGCGGCACGTCCCCGAACGGCGCCGAAGCCAAGGCCAACGGCGCCGCCGGCCACGGTGGGGACCCGGCTGCGGGCCC
>CALAED010000345.1 GCA_937891035.1 uncultured Thermomonosporaceae bacterium
CCCATCGAGACGCGCAACCCTTGGTAGGTCCGGCCGCCGACGCCGGCGGTACCGGCGCCGAGGATCTCCGCCGGGCCCATGTCGACGCTCACGTCGCCGGCGGGACCGGCGGTCACCGTGCGCAGCCCGGCGCGCGTGGCGACCGGCCACTCGCCCGGGGCGGCGAGCCCTGCGTCGATCAGATAGCGCGCGTAGACCCGTATCCCGTTGCCGCACATCTCGGCCAGGCTGCCGTCGGCGTTGCGATAGTCCATGAACCACTCGGCCGAGCCGGCCTGCGACTCGCCGGCGGGATCGCCGGAGGCCTTCGCCCGGACGACGCGCAGCACGCCGTCGCCGCCGATGCCGGCCCGCCGATCGCACAGCGCGGCCACCAGACGGGGCGTCAGCTCCATGGCGCCATCGGGGTCGGGCAACAGCACGAAGTCGTTCTCCGTACCGTGGCCCTTGAGGAACCGCATGGGATCGATCGTACGGGGCGGCGGCGTTCAGCCGGCGAGCAGCTCTTCGGCGCGGGCCGGCAAATCGGGCGCGTCGTAAGGCAACCAGCGGACGCGGGTGTCGCGGCGAAACCAGGCCTCCTGGCGACGGGCGAAGCGGCGAGTGGCCCGGATCGTTTGCTCCTTGGCCTCCTCCTGCGTCCACTCGCCAGCGAGAGCGCGCAGCACCTGGGCGTAGCCGAGCGCCCGCGCCGCGGTCCGTCCATCGCGCAGCCCTTGGGCCTCGAGCGCGCGTACCTCGTCAACGAGCCCGGCCGCCCACATCCGCTCCACCCGTGCGGTGATGCGCTCGTCGAGCTCGGGCCTGGGCACGGCCAGGCCGATCTGCACGGCGTCGTAAACGTAACGGTGTTCAGGCAGGGTGGCGGCGAACGGGCCACCGGACAGCTCGATCACCTCCAGCGCCCGCACCACTCGCCGTCCGTTGCTCGGCAAGATCGCCGCGGCCGCCACGGGGTCGCGCTCGCGCAGCCGCGCGTGCAGCGCCACCGGACCCGCGGCCGCCAGCTCCGCCTCCAGCCGGGCCCGGACGGTCTCGTCCGTACCGGGAAATTCGAGGTCGTCGAGCACGGCTCGGACGTACAGCCCAGAGCCGCCGACCAGCACCGGGACGCGGCCGCGCGACCATATCCCTTCGATGGCGGAACGGGCCAGCCGCTGGTAGTCGGCCACGTTCGCGGGCTGGGTCACCTCCCAGATGTCCAGCAGGTGATGCGGGACCCCACGGCGCTCGGCCGGGGTGAGCTTCGCGGTGCCGATGTCCATGCCCCGATACAGCTGCATCGAGTCGGCGTTGACGACCTCACCGTCGAGGCGGCGCGCCAGCTCCACGGCGAGATCGGACTTGCCCACGGCGGTGGGGCCGACCACGGCGATCACGTTTGTCCTGGGCACACGCATAATTGTGGCAACACGACGGGTATAGGTCCTCACGAACGGGCGCCGTGCCCGCACCGGGCGACGCCCTCAGCACATAGATGGGGGACCACATGTCGATCATCGACAAGGTCAAGGGACTACTCGGCCAGCACAGCGACAAGGCCGAAAAAGGCATCGACAAAGCCGGCGACATGATCGACGACAAGACCGGCGGCAAGTACAGCGACAAGATCGACTCCGTGCAGGAGAAGGCCAAGGACATGCTCGGCGAGGAGCCGCGCCGGGGCGACCAGCCCGGTCCCGGCCCGAAGTAGGCCCACTCGGCGGGCCGCCCGTACTCTGATCAGCCGCGCACCCAGCTGGCGACGAAGTAGCCGACCCCGTACGGCGCCGCGTCCGCGAGAAGGGCGCCCGTGAAGTCGCCGGCGCCGTCCAGGGCAGGGGTCGCGCCGCTCCCGCCAAGCCCGGATGTGCCTCCAGTCCCGCGAGACTCGCCCACCCCACGAGTGGTGGCGCTGACCCCGCGAGTGGCGGCGGTCCGGGAGGTGGCGATGGTCCCGAGGGTCCCGCCCGCCGCGCCGGCGAGGACCTGCCATGCCGCGCGCCCGGCGACCTGAAGCTCGCTCGCGAGTTCCGGGTCGAGTCCGGCCAGGGCGTCGGCGTCGGCGTCCCGGAGCGCTCGCGCGACCGCCGCGTCATACGGCTCCGCCCGCTCATCGAGAGCAGCTTCAGTGGCCTTCTCGGCCCGGCACGCCGACCCGTCGCCCATCGCCAGCAGCGCCACCCGGCCCGCCGCATCGGCGAGCTCCCGCCCCAGCCGCATGCACTCCGCCGGCGCGGCGCCCGTCGCCACGCCCTGAAATCGCACTCGGGGCCGGGCCGCGTCGGCGGCGCGCCCGAGTAGCCAGCGCCCGATGGTCAGGGACAGCGGCAGGACCGGATCGCCCGGTCCGATGGTCAGGTCCAGGCCGTACGGCCGCAGGCTGCCGGCCGCGTCGCCCTCGTACACGCGGGTCGTCTCGTCGCCGCCGACCACCACCAGTAGGTCGGCCACCCGGCCAGCGCGATCGTGAGTGAGGCGGCCGACGGCCTCGTGGCAGGCGACGCGCAGCGCGTCGAGTTCGGGGGCCGCCTCCCCGGCCACCTCCGGCACGAGCAGCGGTGGATGCGGGCACACCGCAGCGGCGATCAGCACGCGGTCACGCGCCGGTCAGTGGCCGCCGGCGCAGCCGGCGGCCGACGGGACCGGCTGCGGCGGGCCGATCGTCGGCATGCCCAACGGGACACCTTGTGTCGGCTCAGCTCGCCGGGCCGCCTCCCACGCGTCCCCGGCCCGGGTCCTGCGAATCGCGCGCAGCGGACCGTCGGCGACCAGATGGTGCGGCGCCGCGTAGGTCACCTCGACCGTCACCATGTCGCCCGGTCGCGGCGTTCCGGCGGAGCCGGCGCCGGAGCCGGAGCCGGGCGCCGCGGCGGGGACGGAAAAGTGGACGAGCCGGTTGTCCGCGGCGCGGCCCGACATCCGCCGGGTGGCCTCGTCCTTGCGTCCCTCGCCCTCGGCGACCAGCACGTCGAGGGTGCGGCCCAGCTGCTTTTTGTTCTCGGCCCAGGCGATCTCATCCTGGAGCGCGACGAGCCGCTCGTACCGCTCCTGCACGACGGCCTTGGGCAGTTGGCCGGGCATCTCGGCGGCGGGGGTGCCGGGCCGCTTGGAGTATTGGAAGGTGTAGGCGCCCGCGAACCGCGCCTGGCGCACGACGTGCAGGGTTTGCTCGAAATCCGCCTCGGTCTCGCCCGGAAAGCCGACGATGATGTCCGTGGTGATCGCGGCGTCCGGGATGGCCGCACGGACCCGCTCGATGATCCCCAGGTACTTGTCCTGCCGGTACGACCGACGCATCGCCCGCAGCACGCGGTCTGACCCCGACTGCAGCGGCATGTGCAGGGAGGGCATGACGTTGGGCGTCTCGGCCATCGCGGCGATGACGTCGTCGGTGAAGTCACGCGGATGCGGGGAGGTGAACCGCACCCGTTCGAGGCCCTCGATCTCGCCGCAGGCCCGCAGCAGCTTGGAAAACGCGCCTTCTTCCCCGCGCACTTGCCTCGGTGGAGCTTGCCCCGGACGAGCCAGCGCGGGCCCCGGCCGCCCCGGCCGCCCCGGCCGGTCACCGAAATCGGTGCCATAGGAATTGACGTTCTGACCGAGCAGAGTGATCTCCAGGACCCCTTCGCCGACCAGCGCCTCGATCTCGGCCAGGATGTCGCCCGGCCGGCGGTCCTTTTCCCTGCCGCGCAGCGCCGGCACGATGCAGAACGTACAGGTGTTGTTGCAGCCGACCGAGATCGACACCCAGGCGGCGTACGGGGACTCACGGCGGGTCGGCCACGTGCTGGGAAAGACGGTCAGCGCCTCTTGGATCTCAACCTGCGCCTCTTGCCGTACGCGCGCCCGCTCAAGCAGCACCGGCAGCGACCCGATGTTGTGCGTGCCAAAGACGACGTCGACCCAGGGCGCCCGGCGGACGATGGCGTCGCGGTCTTTTTGCGCCAGACAGCCGCCGACCGCGATCTGCATGCCCGGATGTCGCTGCTTCACCGGCCGGAGGTGGCCAAGGTTGCCGTAAAGGCGGTTGTCTGCGTTCTCCCGTACGGCGCACGTATTGAAGACGACGACGTCCGGATCCGCAGCGGCGTCGGCGCGCCGATAACCCGCCGCCTCCAGCAGGCCGGCCAGCCGCTCGGAATCGTGTACGTTCATCTGGCAGCCATAGGTACGGACTTGATAGGTCCTCGACACCGGCGAATCTGGCATACGACCAGGATAGTGAGCGCCGCGGAGCGCTCGGTGCGGGCCGATGGAGGCTAACGGAGGGTTGCCGGGGGGCGGACGAACGTCTAACGGCGGTCTCCCGGCGGCGCAGTTGTCGCATGCGGCGCTTTACTCCCGTATTAATGGAGATCCGTAATCCGATCGGTACCCTCAGAAGAAGCTCTGGACTGCGCTAATGACGTAAGGTTCCTCCCCATGACGGACAGCGGCATCCTGGCCGAACCGGCCCACATCGGCACCGGCAGCGGCGGTCCGCTGGTGGTGCTCGAAAACGTCAACAAATGGTTTGGGTCACTGCATGTCCTCAAGGACATCAACCTGACCGTTCACCGCGGCGAGGTCGTGGTCGTCATCGGGCCCTCCGGCGGCGGCAAGTCGACTCTGTGCCGCACCATCAACCGGCTGGAGCCGATCGACGGGGGCACGATCACGCTCGACGGCAAGCATCTGCCCGAAGAGGGTAAAGAGCTGGCAAGGCTCCGGGCGGACGTGGGGATGGTCTTCCAGTCGTTCAATCTCTTCGCACACAAGAGCGTGTTGGAGAACGTGACACTGGGTCCGACCAAGGTCCGCAAGGTCGGCAGCGCCGACGCCGAGAAGGAGGCCATGGCCCTCCTCGATCGCGTCGGCATCGGCGACCAGGCGCGGAAATACCCCGCCCAACTGTCCGGCGGTCAGCAACAGCGCGCCGCCATCGCTCGGGCGCTGGCGATGCGACCCAAGGTCATGCTCTTCGACGAGCCCACGTCCGCGCTCGATCCCGAGATGATCAGCGAAGTGCTCGACGTGATGACCCAGCTGGCCCGCGAGGGCATGACCATGATCGTGGTCACCCACGAGATGGGGTTCGCCAGGGGCGCCGCCAACCGTGTGGTCTTCATGGCGGACGGTCAGATCGCGGAGGAGAACACCCCTCAGGAGTTCTTCACCAACGCGCGCACCGACCGAGCCAAGGATTTCCTATCCAAAATTCTCACCCATTGAGCCGTACGGCCGTGCGGCTCAGGCACCGAAAGCAGAGGTAAGGCTGCATGCGAGGACGTTCATTCGGGGTGGTCTTGGCCGGCTTGGCGGTCGTGTCAATGGCCATGACGGGGTGCGCGGAGAAGGCATCCTCCGTCGCCGACAAGGACAAGCTCATCATCGGCGTCAAGTACGACCAGCCCGCGCTCGGGCTGAAGACCGGCAGCGGGGTCGAGGGCTTCGATGTCGACGTGGCGTCTTACATCGCCGGGAAGCTCGGAGTCCAGCCGGGCGAAATCACCTGGAGGGAGGCCAGGTCGGCGAACCGGGAGACCTTCCTGCAAAACGGCACGGTCGACATGGTGATCGCCACGTATTCCATCACCGACGCCCGCAAGCCCAAGGTCAGCTACGGCGGGCCGTACATCGTCACCCACCAGGACATGATGGTCCGCGCCGACGACAATTCCATCAAGTCGCTGCAGGACTTGAAGGGCAAGAAGATCTGCGCGGTGTCGGGGTCGAACTCCTGGAAGAACATCACCGAAGGCACCAACAAGCTCAACGTCAAGGTCGCCGCCACCACGGTGCCCGCCCAGGGCTATGACGAGTGCATCACCAAGCTCAAGGGCGGCGCGGTCGACGTGGTCTCCACCGACGCCACGATCCTGGCCGGGTTCGTCAAGCGCGAAGGCACCGCGCTGAAGGTCGTGAACGCGCCGTTCACCGACGAGAAGTACGGCGTCGGCATCAAGAAGGGCGACAAGCAGGGCTGCGACGCCGTCAACAACGCGATCAGGCAGATGTACTCCGACGGCACCGCAAAGCAACTATGGAGCAAGTGGTTCGGCAGCGCCGGCCTTCCGTTCGACGCCAACGTACCCGCCATTGAAGGTTGCCCCTGAATCGGCGGACCGACGATAACCGACAGTTAACGACGCGAATCTCAAAACACCACCGCACGCGACGCCGGTGAGCCGATAGGCCTCAGGCCCAGGCGCACCGGCGTCGGTTTCTCACTGGTGGAGCGCAATGGACTGGAAACAAGCACTCTTCGACTTCAGCCCCTTCTGGAAGCAGTCCGGCACCGTCGCCGCCGCCTTCTGGGCAACGATCCGGCTGTCCGCCATGACGGGGGTGCTGTCGCTGATCGTCGGCACGCTGCTCGTCGCGATGCGGGTCTCGCCGACGCCGGTGCTGCGAGCGGCGGGGACGCTGTACGTCAACACGTTGCGGAACACACCCCTGACGCTCGTGCTGCTGTTTTGCAGCCTGGGGCTCAGCGACACCCTGCAGTTCCGGCTGTCGCAGACGAGCACGGTCAACTATTACTGGCTGGCGGTCTTCGGGTTCTCGGCGTACACGGCGGCGTTCGTCTGCGAAGCGCTGCGGTCGGGCATCAACACGGTGCCGTTCGGCCAGGCCGAGGCGGCGCGGGCCATCGGGCTGACCTTCACCCAATCGCTGCGCCTCGTGGTCTTGCCACAGGCGTTCCGCGCGGTCATCGCTCCGCTGGGCAGCGTGATGATCGCGATGATCAAGAACTCGACGGTGGTCCTCGTGGCCAGCTATATCGAGGCCTCGGCACAGATGAAACAGATGTTCGAAGAATTCGGCGCGACACTCCCGATCTTCCTTGGGTTCGCGGTCGGGTTCATGCTCCTTACGCTGCCGACCGGATTCCTCTTCGGCTGGGCGGCCAAACGCTGGGCGGTGCTCCGATGACAGCCGCTGTCACCGCGGTCAAGGAAGGGCGGCTGCGCCGGCCCAAGAAGGCAAAGGCGTCCGTCCTCTACGACGCGCCCGGCCCGCGCGCCCGGCTGCGCAACAACATGCTCACGCTGGGCTCGCTCGTGGTCGTCCTCGGCATCGCGTACGTGATCATCGCGAAGCTCGACGAAGAGGGACAGTTCGCCGGCCGGCTCTGGGAGCCGTTCATCCAGGCCGACACCTGGGTGAACTTCATCATTCCCGGCCTTCAGGGCACCCTGGTGGCGGCGGCCGTCGCCGCCGTACTCGCCATCGCCTTCGGCGTCCTGTTCGGCATCGGGCGGCTATCGGATCACTCGTGGATCCGGGTGCCATCCGGTGCGGTGGTGGAGTTCTTCCGGGCGATCCCCCTGCTGTTGCTGATCTTCTTCATCTTCAGCGGACCCTCGACCATCGCGAACGCCTTCAACCGCGAGATACCGACGATCACCACGTTCACCGCGCTCGTCATCGCGCTGATGCTCTACAACGGCTCGGTCCTCGCGGAGATCTTCCGAGCCGGCATCAGGTCGGTCCCCAAAGGTCAGTCGGAGGCCGCGTACGCCATCGGCCTGCGCAAGAGCGGCGTCATGCGGCTGATCTTGGTGCCCCAGGCGACGACGGCTATGATGCCGGCCATCATCAGCCAGCTCGTCGTTCTGCTCAAGGACTCGGCGCTGGGCTGGATCATCGCCTACGAAGATCTGCTTAACAGTGGATATCGCCTCATCCCCGCTCAATACGGCAACCTGATCCCGGCCGCGATCGTCATCACGATCATCTATGTCGCGATCAATATGGTGCTGAGCTACCTGGCGATCTGGCTGGAACGGCGCAGCCGGCGTGCCCGCAGGAGCTCGGCCGTGCCGCTTGACGCCGGGATCGGCGCGCCGCCCGCTCCGGGCATGGCCGTTACCGGCCGCGCGACCGGCGAGATCGGCGGCGCCGCGAGGTAACCGGGGGCCGGCGGAGACCGCCGTTCGATGCGCCGACGGGGCCTGGGAGAACGTGTTTCCCAGGCCCCGTCCGCTGCTCGGAAAACTTTGTGTCGAGCTCGTATCTTTACGACCTCAACTGTCAGGTCACGCCCCCATTGGAGCCCGGTTTGCGGGACGATTCCCCTATGACCGCTCGTGTGACCGCCGCCTATGGTGCC
>CALAED010000346.1 GCA_937891035.1 uncultured Thermomonosporaceae bacterium
TCACGCCCCTGACCACCTTGGGGCCGGTCAGGAACATCCGCGCACCCTCGTGGGCGAACATCCCGACGGCGCGCCCCGCCACCTGGGCCGTGCCGGTGACCACCCCGTCGCCCGCCGGCCGTCGCTCCGCCATCCCGAACGCGGTGACACGGTGCCGGCCCCGGCTGCCGAACTCCTCGAACGACGCGGCGTCCGCGAGGACCTCGATGCGCCGGCGCGCCTCGGCGCCCTCCGCGGGCGGCGCCTGCCCCGCCGGCACGCTCCGACCGTTCAGGCCAAGTGGCGCGGCGAGTGGGACTTCGCCGCCGATCGGCACGCCGTTGGTCTTGGCCAGGAGCTCGTCCATGTCTCTCCCTCGGGCGGGAGACGCCATCGTCGCGCGTCGCGCTGACCGGACGCTGATGGCCGTCTTACCGCCGCTTCCGCCCGAGGCCGCCGATGCCAGAAACACCACGCCGCGGCGACGGTCAAGCGACGGTAAGCCGGCGGTAAGCCCCGCCGGACACACTGTGCGTACGAGGTGCCGGACGACCAAGGGGACTCGATGAGCCGAGCGGCGGTGCTGACCGGGATCGGTGGCTATCTCCCACCCCGCGCGGTGCCCAACCACGAGCTGGCCGCGAGACTGGACACCTCGGACGAATGGATCACCTCACGTACCGGGATCAGGCAGCGGTATTTCGCCGCACCGGGGACCGCCACCTCGGATCTGGCGGTGGGCGCGGCGGAACGAGCGCTGAAGTCGTCCGGGGAGCCCGTGGTGGACACGGTCGTGGTGGCCACCACCACACCGGACCGGCCGTGCCCGGCGACCGCGCCGAGCGTCGCGGCCAAACTCGGCCTTTCCGGGGCCGCCGCCTACGACGTCTCCGCGGTGTGCACCGGGTTCGTCTACGGCCTGGCGACCGCGTGCGGACTGATCGCCACGGGCACCGCCGAGCGCGTCCTGGTCATCGGTGCGGAGACCTACTCCAGCATCCTCGATCCGGAGGATCGGTCTACCTCGGTGATCTTTGGTGACGGCGCGGGTGCCGTGACGCTGCGCGCCGGCGAACCCGGTGAACCCGGCGAAATCGGTCCGTTCGACCTGGGCAGCGACGGCGCCGGCCGGGACCTGATCACCGTGCGGGCGGGCGGCTCGGAACAACGGCTCTCCGGGACGAAGCCGGCCGCGAACGAGCGCTACTTCGCCATGGCCGGCAAAGAGGTCTTCTGGCGGGCCGTGCAGTGCATGGCCGAATCCGCCCGGTCGGTGCTTGATCGCGCCGGGCTCGCGCTCACCGAGATCGACTGGCTGGTCGGTCACCAGGCGAACGAACGGATCTTGCGCCGTCTCGCCGAAGCGCTCGGCCTCCCGTACGAACGCAACATCGGAAACATCGCCGAGGTAGGCAACACCGCGGCCGCCTCCATTCCGCTGGCGCTCGCCGACGCGCACGGCGCGGGCACGCTTCGCGCCGGCGACCGCGTCCTGCTCACCGCGTTCGGCGGTGGGCTCACCTGGGGCTCGGCCTTGTTGACCTGGCCCGACCTCCCGCCGTCCTGAACCGACCGAGAAGGAACGATAAGGAGCCTGTCATGGCGGATATGTACGACGCCCTGGTCGATCTGCTCGTCGAGCGCTTCGAGGTGGACCGGGACGAGATCAAACCGAACGTCACCTTCGAAGACCTGGAGATGGACTCGCTGTTCCTCGTAGAGCTGCTGCTCGTCATACAAAGCGAGCTCGGAGTCAAGATCAGCGAGGATGCCGCCTCCCCGCGGGACACGATCGAGCAGGCCGCCAAACTCATCGAGGAGCAGGCGGTCATCGCGGCCCGGGGCTCGTCGTGACCACACCCGCCATCGCCATCACCGGTCTCGGCCTCGTCACCGCCGCCGGCGTCGGGGTCGAGGCCAGCTGGCGGGGCGTGTGCGGAGGAGCCTCCGCCGCGCGGCGCGATCCGACGCTGGCCGGGCTTGCGGTGGACATCTCGTGTACGGTGCCGGGCTTCAGCGCGGGCAAACACGTCGGCCGGCGCAGCGCGTTGATGCACGACCGATTCGTCCAGCTCGCCATCGCGGCGGCCAGGGAAGCGGTCGCGGACTCCGGTCTGGACCCGCGGACGTGGGACGGGGCCAGGGTCGGCGTCGTGATCGGTTGCGGACTCGGCGGCGTGGCGACGTGGGAAAAGCAGCACCGCGCGTTGCTCGACAAGGGCCCGGACGCGGTGTCCGCGCTGCTCATTCCCACGCTCGTGCCGAACATGGTCGCGGGCCATCTGTCGATGGAGTTCGCCGCCACCGGGCCCAATTTCGTCACGGCCACGGCCTGTGCCTCCGGCGCGACCGCCATCGGGGCGGCGCTCGATCTCCTCCGCGACGACCGGTGCGACGTGGTGCTCGCCGGGGGCAGCGAGGCCGGGGTGAGCCCGCTGATCGTGACCGGCTTCGCCCAGATGGGAGCGCTGTCGCGGCGGCTGTCCGAACCGCAGGCCGCGTCCCGGCCGTTCGACGTCGACCGGGACGGGTTCGTCATCGGGGAGGGCAGCGGAGTCCTGGTGCTCGAGCGAGCGGCCGACGCGGTGGCCCGCGGTGCCACGATCCGGGCGAAGGTGGCGGGATACGGCGCCTCCGCCGACGCGTACCACATGACCGCGCCCGACCCGGACGGGACGGGAGTGCTCCGCGCGATCGGCACCGCGCTGGAGGCGGCCGGGGTGACTCCGGACGACGTCGATCATGTCAACGCCCACGGGACGTCCACACCGCTCAACGACGCCACCGAGGCCAAGGTGCTGGCCAAGCTGATGGGCACCCGGCCCGCGGTCACATCGACCAAGGGCGTGGTGGGACACGCGCTGGGCGCCGCCGGGGCGATCGAGGCGGCGTTCACCGCCTTGGCCGTGGAGACCGCGACGGTCCCGCCGACCGCGAACCTGGTCAACCAAGATCCCGCCGTCGAGCTGGACGTCGTCGCCGGCGGCCCGCGCGAGCGCCGCGTCGACGTCGCGATCAGCAACTCGTTCGGCTTCGGCGGGCAAAACGCCGTCCTGGTCTTCACCTCCCCATGACGGCACGACGCGAACCTGCCGCCCGGGGCGGGCGGCAGGGCGGGCGAGCGGCACGGTGTCGCTGTCGGCGACGATAGGCGGCGGTCAGCGGCGGTCACTTCCGCATGACGGGCTGCTGGGGTGTCAAGGTAAGGGCGGGGTCTTGGGCGAGGATCTCGGCGTACCGCCGCTGCATGGTGAGGCCGGGACGCAGCCCGAGTTCCCTGTCGAGCAGGCGCCTGGTCTGGTGGAACAGCTCCAGCGCGTCGCTCTGCCGGCCCGTACGGTACAGCGCGAGCATCAGCTGCTCGCGAAACCGTTCGCGGAGTGGGTGCTGGGTGATGAGCTTGCCGAGCTCGGGGATGGCACGGCGGTCGTCGCCGATGGCCAACCGGGCGCTGATCAGGTCCTCCCAGACGGCGACCCGGCGCTCCTCAAAGAGGGTCGCCGCCGCCCGGCAGCGCATGCCGTCGCCGGCGTCGAGCAGGGCCGACCCCCGCCACAGCCGCAGGCTCGTCTGGAGCAGATCGAGTGCTCGATGGGGCTGGTCCTGCAGTATCGCCGCGCCGTGGCCGGCGAGCTCGAGGAACCTGTTGCCGTCAACGCTTTGTGAGGGGATGTCCAACATATAGCCGTTGCGCACCGAGCGCAGCGGAGCGGATTCGAGCGACCGGCCGGCGCCTTCTGGTCCCCGGCCCTCAAGCACCCGGCGCAGCCGGGTGGCCTGGGCCTGCAGGGCGTTGCGGGCGTTGCCGAGTGGCCGTCCCGACCACAGCTCGTCGACCAGCTCCTCATGCGAGATCGCCCTGCCTGCCTCCAACGCGAGCGTGGCGAGCAGGGTGCGCACCTTGCTGGCCCGGATCTCGAGTTGTCTGCGACCGACCGTGACGGTCACCGTGCCAAGGATTCCGATCTGCATCTCACTCCTAGGTCGAACCGGATCGACAGGCTTCGCCGGCCGACATTGATGTGAGGAATTCCATTATCGGGCCGGCGGGACTCTGTCGAACTACGAGTCGGCCGATATTACGGCCAATGATTACCAGTCGGATGAACGGTGTCAAGGCATCGCATTTATGGCTAGGGTCGACTCCCAGGGGAGACCCCAGGGGGGTTATAGGGATTACCCTAATGCTGATCACAGACGCTGCGATGTAAGACTGAGCGCGTTCGTCCTGGCCTGGCGATAAACGTCGTACTCTCGGGCCGGCCAGCGCCACGCGTGCTGGAAAATGTGGAATCGGAGTGAGCGCGTGACCAGTGAGTCCACGGCCGCCGACCCGCGGCCGTTACCCCGTATCGATCACGTGATGGTCCTCGTCGACGCGCTCGCCTACAAGGAGGTGGCGGCCACCTGCTTCCTCGGCGAGCACTTCGGCAGGCTCAAGGAGAAGAAGGCGGACAGCTCTGTCGCCGGTCAGTACTCCACGCTCGGCGTGGCCGGGGACAACACCCTCATCGAGCTCTTCAACGCCGAGATGCCCGGCTCCGCGCCGCTGACGGGAGGTCTGGTCTTCTCCTTCGAAGAGCCGGGCTCCTCGCAGCGGGCACGTGCGGTACTCGACGCGTCTGACCAGGTCAGCTACCACTACGACCTCGTGAAGCGGGCGGTCGGCGGGGCCAAGGAAGAGCTCCCCTGGTATCACCTGATCAGCGTCGACCTCGGCCAGGGCAGCCCGTTCCTGCTCTTCCTCAACGAGGTCACCGACGAGTACTTCGCGGCCGTCGGCGCCACACCGGCCGCCGACGGCGCGCGGCGCAGACGCGACTACCTCGACGCCGTGGTGGGCCCGGTGGACGGGCGGTCCCCGCTGATGCGCGACATCGTGGGCGTCACGATGCTCGTAAGGGCTGAACGGGCTCGGCGCATCGCGGCGGCGATGGCATTGTTCGGCTTTGCCGTCACCGAACGCGCCACGATGCTGGAACTGCGCAGCCCTGATCTATTCATAGAACTGCACATCGACGAATCTGTACCAATTGAACGGATCACCGAGATTCGAATTCGTCTTGACGAAAGGGCGCACGAGAGCGCCGAATTCCAGTTCGGGAAGACATCTCGCCTCGTTATCGACCCGGCCGGCGCAGCTCGCTGGCTTTTTGACCAGGCCGGATAGTCCCACGGAGACCCCATGGAAATCGCTCCACTGTTTGGCGATGTTTTCACCCGCTTGGTCAGGTCAGCACCAGATGCGATCGCGGTGGAGTTTCGGGATCAGCGGCTGACCTACCGAGAGCTGGCCGCCCGCGCGTCCCGGCTGGCCGCCGTGCTCGCCCGGCGCGGCGTGGGCAGGGACGACATCGTCGGCGTCGCCGCTCAACCCTGCCTGGACCTCCCGGCGGCGATGCTCGGGATCCTGTGGGCGGGCGCGGCCTGGCTCCCGCTTGACCCGGCCTATCCGGCCGAGCGGCTGCGCTATATGGTCGCCGATTCTGGCGCTCCTCTGCTCGTGACCGACTCAGAATCGGCCGGCGCGCTCGCGGGCCTTGGCGGCGCGGCGACGGAGATCCTGGTCCTCGACGACCGGGCCGACGCCGACGCCGGCATGGAAGCCGGCGGTGACGTGGCCACGGACGCCAACGCCAACGCCGACACCGACGCGGACACCGACGCCGCGGCGAAGGTTCTGGGCGGCGACCTCGCCTACGTCATCTACACGTCGGGCTCCACCGGCCGGCCCAAGGGCGTGGCGGTCACCCATGACGGATTGGCCAACCTGGCCACGGCCCAGGTCGCGACCTTCGGGGTCGGCCCGGCCGACCGGGTGCTGCAGTTCGCACCGATCAGCTTCGACGCGTCCGTCTTTGAGATGGTGATGGCGCTGTACGCGGGCGCCACGCTGGTGCTGGCGCCGCGTGAGGATATAGCGGCCGGACCAGCGCTCGCCGACTTCCTGCGCGACCGGCGGATCAGCCACCTGACCTTGCCGCCGTCGGTGCTGGCCACGCTGCCCGACGCGCCGCTGCCCGACCTCGCCGTGCTGGTGTCCGCCGGCGAGGCGCTGCCGGAGAATCTCGCCGAGCGCTGGCTGGCGGGCCGGCGGATGTTCAACGCGTACGGGCCGACGGAAACCACGGTCTGGGCCACGGTGGCCGAGCTGACGGCGGGCGGCGGCAAGCCGCTGATCGGCGCCGCCATCCAGGGGGCACGCGTCGTCGTGGTCGACGAGAGGCTCAGCGAGGTACCGCCCGGCACGCCGGGCGAACTGGCCGTCGGCGGGCGCGGCGTGGCCCGCGGCTACCTCGGCCGGCCCGCGCTCACAGCGGAACGGTTCGTCCCCGATCCGTGGTCCGCTGAGCCGGGCGGCCGGATGTACCTCACCGGCGACCGGGTGGTGCTGCGGCCGGACGGCAACCTCGAATTCCTTGGCCGCATCGACCACCAGGTGAAGATCCGCGGCATCCGCGTCGAGCCGGACGAGGTCGCCAGGCAGCTGGCCGGGTGTCCCGGCGTCGCCGACGCCGCTGTGATCGCCCGCGACCTCGGCGCCGGTCCCGAGCTGATCGCTTACGCGACCGGCACCGGGCTGGACACCGCACGGGTGCGCGCGTACCTCTCCGAACGGCTGCCGGCCCACATGATCCCGAGCCTGGTGGTCCCACTGGAGACGATGCCGCTGACGCCGAGCGGGAAGATCGACCGGGCGGCGCTGCCGGCACCCGACCGGAGCTTCGGTGCCGGTGCCGGTGCCGGTACAGGAGCCGGTGCCAGTACAGGAGCCGGTGCCGGCCGCGACCACGGCCAGGCCCACGTCGAGCCCTGCACGCCGACCGAGCGGGCGCTCGCCGGCATCCTCGCCGAGCTGCTCGGCGTCGACCGCGTCGGTGCCGCCGCCGACTTCTTCGCGCTCGGCGGGCATTCTCTGCTGGCGGGCCGGCTGGCGGCCCGGGTCCGCGCCGAGCTCGGCCGCGAGCTGCCGCTGCGGCAGATCTACCAGACGCCGACCATCGCCGGGATGGCGGCGGCGATCGACGTCACCGAGACCCGGCTGCACGTGCCGCCCATCAGCGCCGCAAGCGCCGAAGACGAAGCCGGGCCGGCACCGCTGTCGTTCCCGCAGGAGCGCATCTGGTTCCTGGAGCAGCTTGCGCAAGGAAATCGCGCCTACAACGCGCAGGCCACCCTCCGGCTGCGCGGGCCGCTCGACCACGAGGTGCTGCGCCGTACGCTCACCGCCATCGTGCGGCGGCACGAGGTGTTCCGCACCGCCTTCGAGGCGCGCGACGGCGTGCCGGTGCAGCTCCCGCGCCCGCCCATGGAGGTCGAGCTGCCGCTCGTCGACGTCTCGTCGCTGCCAGCCGTGGACGCCGACCGGCGCGCGGAGGAAGTCGTCGAGGAGACGATGCGCCACCGGTTCGACCTCGCCGCGCCGCCGCTGGTGCGCTGGGTGCTGATCAGGCACGCCGAACGCGACCACACGCTGGTTCATCTCGAACACCACCTGGTGCACGACGGCTGGTCGTACGCGCTGTTCCTGCGCGAGCTGCGGGAGATCTATGCCGCCTTCGCCGCGGACCGGCCGGCGCCGCTGCCCGAGCCGCCGGTGCAGTACGCCGACTTCGCCCGGTGGCAGCGCGATTGGCTGCGCGGCGACGTGCTGGAGGCCTACCTGTCGTTTTGGACCAAAGAGCTGGCCGGCGCCCCGCACGCGCTGGACCTGCGCACCGACAGGCCACGGCCGGCCACCCAGAGCTTCGCCGGGTCCGCGGTGCGCTTCGATCTCCCCGCCGGCCTGTGCCGGCGACTGCGCGCGTACAGCCGGTCGCGCGGCCTCACCCTCTACACCACCATGCTTGCCGGATTCGCGCTGCTGATGTCGCGGTACAGCGGACAGCGCGACGTGGTGGTGGGCGGCGGAGTGGCCAACCGCCGGCTGGCGGAGATCGAGCAAATGATCGGCATGGTCGTCAACACCCTGCCGCTGCGGATCGACCTTTCCGGGCGGCCGGACTTCGACGAGCTGACCGGCCGGGTGCACGCGACCGTCGGCCGCGCCCACGAGTGGCAGGACGTGCCGCTCGACCGGCTGGTCGA
>CALAED010000347.1 GCA_937891035.1 uncultured Thermomonosporaceae bacterium
CCACCACGACGACGGTTTTGGCAACTTATGCGGGTCAAGTCCGCGGGTCAATGGCAACGACGCACTACCTGCACCACAAGCTACCTTCGTACGTGATCGCAGGTCTACGCCGCCGCGCGGGCACGTCGTGGCCGCTTGTGTACTCCTGTCCCCGGGCGAAGCTCAGCCCCCGACCCGCTCGCGTGCCATCTGTGTCGGCAGAGCCCCGTCACCTACGACCGTACCGCGTGGATGGTCACCTTCTCTCGTTGAGTGATCAAACCGTTGGCTCCGGTGTCGCGCAGGGCCTTCAGCACGGCGCCGGCCGGCTTCGCTCGGGCTAGGAGCCGGCCTCTTCGACGACTTCGCCCCATTCTTCGAGAAGGGCCTGGGCGGCGTCGTTGTCCGGGCCCTCCGCCCACAGGTGGGTGACGGCCTCGGTTGGGTCGGGCAGGACGAGCACCCAGCGGCCGTCGTCTTCGACCACGCGGACGCCGTCGGTGGTGTCGATGGAGCGCTCGCCGGCCGCCTCGACCACGTGCCGCATCACCGCGCCCTTGGCCGCCCAGGGGGTGGGGACCGAACGCTTGAGCAGATGCGCCTCGGGGATGCGCTGTTCGATCTGGGACAGGTTGAGGCGGGTGCGGGCGACCAGGCCGAGCAGGCGGATGAAGGCGGCGATGCCGTCGAGCGTCGTGCAGAACTCCGGCAGTACGAAGCCGCCGCGGCCGTCGCCGGCGAGGATGATGTCCGGGTCCGCCGCCGTCTTGGTGAGCACGTCCTGGGAGGTGGAGGTCCACTCCACCCGTACGCCGTGGAAGCGGCAGACCTCCTCGGCCACCCGGGTCGTGGTGATCGGGAGGGCCACCCTGCCGTCCCCGCGTTCGGCCGCGACCAGGTCGAGCATGACGAGCAGGGCCCGGTCGTCGCCGATCAGCTCGCCGTTCTCGTTGACCAGCGAGATCCGCTCGCCGACGGGGTCGAACCGGACGCCGAACGCGGCCCGCGACGAGGAGACCAGTTCACCCAGGCGCTGCAGGTCGCGCATCCGCTCGGCGAGTGTCTCGGTCGGGTTCGCCTCGTCGAGCCGATTGTTCATCGTGAGCACGTCGACGCCCACCCGGCCGAGCAGGCTCGGCAGCACGAGCGAGGCGACGCCGCCGGCGCAGTCCAGGACGATCTTGAGCTCGGCCTCGCGTACGCCGGTCAGGTCCATCCGGCGCAGCACGTCACGGCTGTAGGTCTCGATGACGCGGGGCGGGTAGGTCAGCTCGGCGATCTCTCCCGGGAAGGCCCGGCGGTACTCCTGGCGGCCGAACACCCGGTCCAGCTTGCGCTGGGCGCTTTGCGACAGCTCAGCGCCGTTGGCGCCCAGGAACACGATGTCCACGCCCTGCGGGTCGCCGGAGGTGGTGCGGATGTAGATGCCGCCGGCGCAGTCTTCCCGCGAGGTCTCGAAGCGGGCGACCGGCAGCGGCGTCGCCTCCAGGTCCTGCACGTTGATGGCGCTGGCGGTCAGCGCGCTGATGACGGCGCGTTTGAGGGTGCGGGCGGCGCGCGAGGCGTCCCGCCCGGTCATGACGGTGGCGCCCTTTTTGAGGGTGGTCGCGTACGCGCTGGTCAGCCGCACCGCCAGCTCGGGGGTGATCTCGACGTTGACGAGGCCGGAGACCCCGCGCGGCCCGAACAGGTTGCGCTGGCCGCGCGACTCCCAGATGACGCTGGTGTTGACGACGGCGCCGGCCTCGATCGTCTTGAACGGATAGACCTTGACGTCGCTGGAGACGTAGGCCTCGGCCTCGATGACGCACTCGTCGCCGACGATGGCGCCCTCCTCGATGCGGGCGCCGGCCATCACGTCGGTGTTCTTGCCGATGACGCAGCCGCGCAGGTTCGTGGACGGGCCGATGAAGACGTTGTCGTGGATGACGGCGCGATGGAGGAACGCGCCCTCCTTGACCACCACGTTGCTGCCGAGCACGGTGTATTCACGCAGCTCGGCGCCCGCCTCCACCTTGGCGTAGTCGCCGATGTACAGCGGGCCCTTGAGGATCGCCTCGGGGTCGACCTCGGCGCCTTCGGCGACCCAGACCCCCGGGGACACCTCGAACCCGTCGACCTCAATGTCGACCTTGCCGGACAGCATGTCGGCCTGGGCCTTGAGGTAGCTTTCGTGGGTGCCGACGTCCTCCCAGTAGCCATCGGCGATGTAGCCGTACAGCGGCGCGCCCTCGGCCAGCAGCTTGGGGAACACGTCGCCGGACCAGTCGACCGACGTGCCCTCGGTGACGTGATCGAGGACCTCGGGTTCCATGACGTAGATGCCGGTGTTGGCGGTGTCGGAGAAGACCTGCCCCCAGGTGGGTTTCTCCAGGAACCGCTGCACGCGGCCGTCGTCGTCGACGATGATGATCCCGAACTCGAGCGGGTTGGGCACCCGCTTGAGGCCGATGGTGACGAGCGCGCCGTTCTTCTTGTGGAAGTTGACCATGTCCGTCAGGTCGATGTCGGTCAGCGCGTCGCCGGAGATCACCAGGAACCGGTCGTCGCGCAGCGCCGCCTCGGCGTTCTTGACGCTGCCCGCCGTGCCGAGCGGCATCTCCTCGGTGGCGTACTGCAACGACATGCCGAGCTCTTCGCCGTCGCCGAAGTAGTTGCGGATCAACGCGGCGAGGAACTGGACGGTCACGACCGTTTCGGAGAGGCCGTGCCGCTTGAGCAGCCGCAGCACGTGCTCCATAATCGGGCGATTGACGACGGGGAGTAGCGGTTTGGGCTGGTTGGCGGTCATCGGCCGCAACCGCGTGCCCTCACCGCCTGCCATGACGACCGCCTTCATGGCCGGCGCCCGCTGCGTTTGTCGGCCCTGTGACGGGGGGACGCCCCCCACCTGAGCTGGATCATGGCGCTGGTGTTGCTCCCTTCGGGTCTTCCGCCCTGTGGTCTTCGCCGGGGACGGCCGGATCCCGGGGAGTGCCGCCGACCGGTGCCAGCCGCCGCGCCTGTTCGGCGTACAGTACGGCGGCCCACCAGTACAGGGCCGTTCCCCAAATGGCGAAGGACCAACCGATGATCTTGGCGACGGCGCCGGCCCCGCCCGCGTGGTCGCCGAGCAGCAATAGCGGGAAGGCGTACAGCAACGCCAGGGTGGCGGCCTTGCCGATGAAGTGCACGGGGAGCGCCCCATACCCGTGCCGGCGGACGACCAAGAGCACGAAACCCATGAAAACCTCTCGGGCGACCAACGCGGCCGTCAGCCACAGCGGAACGATGTCCCGTACGGTCAAACCGATCAGCGTGGCGAAGATGTACAGCCGGTCGGCGGCCGGATCGAGCATCGCGCCCAGCCGGCTGGTCTGGTTCAGCAGCCGGGCGAGCTTGCCGTCCAGCCAGTCCGACAATCCGGCGAAGATCAGCAGACCCAGCGCCCACCAGTCATGGTGGGCCAGCACCAGCCACAGGAACAGCGGGACGCCCAGCAGCCGGACGAAGCTGAAGGCGTTCGGCACCGTCCACACGCGCCCGAGAGGTTGATCGGGCCAGGTTGGCCGGGGAGATCCGCCGGATTCGGTGGTCACGTCACCCTCCTGTTGCTGCCTTGACCCTACCCGTCAGGTCGGCCGGCCTCTCGCCCACGGCCCGGCGGACGGGCGCTGAGGAGTGGGTGTCAGGGGCCGGTGTGCCGGCATCTGCCGAGCCCCCGCTCGGTGGAGAGGCGTCAGACAAAGATCACCGGGATATGGTTCGAAATGAACCGATGAAAGCGAGCCCGCGGTGACCGATTATCGCGCCGAGCACGTCGGGAGCCTGCTTCGCCCACCCGAGTTGCTGTCGGCGCGCTCCCTACGCGACGCGGGGCGGCTCACCGCCGAGCAACTGAGCGAGATCGAAGATCGGGCGGTGCTTGCGGCGCTCGACCTCCAGCGGGCGGCCGGTCTCGAGGTCTTCACCGACGGCGAGTTCCGCCGGGCCAACTTCATGGCCAACCTCATGGAGACGGTCGGCGGGCTGGTCCCGGTGGATCGCGAGACGTCCTTCCAGCCGGCGTGGCATCGCGGGCCGGCCGGCCACCGGCCGCGGCCGCCGGCCGCGGAGACCGACCTGCCGGCGGTGGCGGTGGGCGAACGCCTCTACCGCAAGATCGCCCAGCAGACCGCCGAGGCCGCATTCCTCATCAAGCACTCCCCCGGGCAATTCAAGATCACGATGGCCAGCCCCACCATGGGGGCGCAGCTGTGGAGCCCGGGCGTGACCGACAAGGTGTACGCCTCCCGCGCCGACATGCTGGACGATTTCGTCCAGCTGCAGGTCCAGGAGGTGCGGGCCCTCGTCGCCGCCGGTGTCACCTGGATCCAGCTCGACTCGCTCGCCTACATCCCCTACGTGGACGAGCGGCGGCGGGCCGAGAGCCTGGCCCGCGGCGTGGATGTCGACGCCCGGCTCGACCAGCTGATCGAGATCGACAACACGCTGGTGCGGGCGGCCAAGGAGCGCGATCCCAACGTCGTCGTCGGCATGCATTTTTGCCGCGGCAACAATCGCAGCGCGTGGACGGCGACCGGCGGCTACGAGCCGATCGCCGAGCGGCTCTTCGGCGAGGTGGGCGTCGACCGGCTGCTGTTGGAGTTCGACACGGAGCGGGCGGGTGGATTCGAGCCGCTGCGTTTCGTCCCGCCCGGCCGCACGGTTGTCCTCGGCCTCGTG
>CALAED010000348.1 GCA_937891035.1 uncultured Thermomonosporaceae bacterium
ACCCATCGTGTCCTCCCGATACCGGAGTGCATCACCCAGAGGAAGCCACGTGCACCCGGCTGACGTCAAGAGTTACGTCCAACATGCCCCGCTCACCTTCCGGCTGCCGTCGCACAGCCGGTCCCGGGTAGCCGCGGAGCCCTGCGCACCAGCTGGCGGGTAGTGTCGAGGTCATGGAGAAGGTCAAGAAGAGCGAGGATGAGTGGCGGGCCGAGCTGGGCCCCGAGGAGTACCACGTGCTCCGAGAGGCCGGCACCGAGCGGCCCTTCACCGGCGAATACACCGACACCAAGACCGTCGGCGTGTACCGCTGCCGCGCCTGCGGCGCCGAGCTGTTCCGCTCCGGCACCAAGTTCGAGTCGCACTGCGGCTGGCCGAGCTTCTACGCGCCCGCCGACGCGGGCGCGGTGACCCTGATCGAGGACCGGTCCCTCGGCATGGTGAGGACCGAGGTGCGCTGCGCGCGCTGCGACTCCCACCTCGGCCACGTCTTCCAAGGCGAGGGCTATCCGACGCCGACCGACGACCGGTTTTGCATCAACAGCATCTCGCTGACCCTCGAACCGGCCCAGGAGGGGGCGACGCAGCGCGGGGAGTGACGGCTCACGGGGTCTCGACGCTCTTGCACGGGTCCTTGGCGCTGAGCCTGTTGACCAGCACGACGTTGCCGTTGCCGTTCTTCTTGGCGTGCACGAAGACGACGGGATCGCGGTGGCCGCGCCGATCCGTGAGGTACTCGCTGGTCCACTCGCACAGGTCGAGCGCCACCCGAGAGTGGGTGTCGTCCTCCTGTAGGTCGGTGTAGACGCGGAGGTACCGCCCGCTCCACCGCACCTCGTCGACGTGCTTGACGACCTTGTCCCGGGGGTCTTTCTCCTTGAAGTAGGCGATGGCGCCGGTGTCGCCGTCGGCGGCGCCCGGCTTGGCCGCCAGGGGCGCTGCCGGGACGGTCGGCGGCGCCGCAGGTCTGGGCGACTTGGTCGCTTGAGCCTTGGTCGCTTCGGTCCTGGACGCGTTTGTGGACGTCAGCCGCCCGCCCGCCAACACGACCACCGCGACCGCGGTCGCGATGGCGGCGGCGCCGGCCACGGAGATGGCCACCCGCTCACCCCGTTTGCCATCCACCGCGAACACTCCGCCCGGTGCGGGCCTGCCGCCCGTGGGGACACCGTCCCGCCTAGCGCCGGCCCCCCGCGCTGCCCCGGCTCCCCGCGCGGCGCCGACCGCCTGGTCGCCTGGCGACTTGGCGTTGCGTCGATGCTTGGTGTGGCGCCCGCGGCGCCGCCGCTCCGCACTCATGTCCCCATCCCCCGGTTTCCGGTTCCCCGTCCGTTCCGATCGGCCGTGGCGGCGCCGATCAGGGCAGCGAACGGATGAGCTCGGGCACGGGCTTGCGCGCGCCGGTGTAGAACGGGATCTCTTCCCGTACGTGCAGCCGGGCCCGCGAGCCGCGCAGATGCCGCATCAGGTCGACGATGCGGTGCAGCTCGTCGGCCTCGAACGCGAGCATCCATTCGTAGTCGTTGAGCGCGAAGCAGGCCACCGTGTTGGCGCGTACGTCAGGGTAACCGCGCGCCATCTTGCCGTGCTCGGCGAGCAGGGCTCGCCGCTCGTCGTCGGGTAGCAGGTACCAGTCATAGGACCGGACGAACGGGTAGACGCACAGGTAGTCTCTGGGCTCTTCGTCGGCGAGGAACGCCGGGATATGCGACTTGTTGAATTCGGCCGGCCGGTGCAGCGCCATCACCGACCAGACGGGCCGGCAGGCCCGGCCGAGCGCGGTGCGGCGGAACCGGCCGTAGACCTCTTGCAGATCGTCGGAGCTCGGCGCGTGCCACCAGCACATGAAGTCGGCGTCGGCGCGGAACCCGGCCACGTCGTAGAGCCCACGCGTGGTCACGTCCTTGTCCGCCGCCTGCTCGATCAAATCGGTGACCTCGCTCACGGCCGCCTCACGATCGATCTGGTCGAGGCTCCGCACCTGGAAGACCGACCACATCGTGTATCGGATCACGCTGTTGAGCTCGCGCGCCTTCGGCTTCGGTGTCCCCGTCGCTGTCGCCATATCTCGATTCTGCCCGATCGGCCAGCCCGTCCAAGACACGAGTGGCGGCGGCGCTCGCGGTCGCGACGCAGGCCGGGATGCCGAGGCCGTCGTAGGCCGCGCCGCACACGGCAAGACCGGGCAGGGGCGCGATCGCCGAACGGATCCGCGCCACCCGGTCGGCATGCCCCACCGTGTACTGCGGCAACCCGCCGCCCCACCTGGTGACCCGGCCGTCGATCGGCAGCTCGCCCACCCCGCAGGTGCGGGCCAACTCGGTGATCGCGGCGGCCTTGAGGTCGTCATCGGAGCGCTGCAACGTCTGCTCCTCGCCGTACCGGCCGATGGAGCACCGCACGATAACGGTGCCGAGCGCGTTTCGCGTCAGGTGCGGCCACTTGTTCGAGCTGAACGTCACGGCCTTGACCCCGGTGTCGCCGACCTCGACCGCCGGCACGAGGTAGCCGCTGCCGCGCGGCGGCCGGGTGAAGGCGTTGGTGTGGTAGGCGAGCGTGACGATCGCCATGCTGGCGTAGTCGATCGCGTCGAGCTCTCTGGCCGCGGCGGGCGCTTCGGCGGCGAGCAGCCGGGCCGCCGCCCGGGCCGGCACCGCGATGACCACGGCGTCGGCCGCGAGGTACTCCGGGGCGCGCGTCGGGCCGACGGTCAGCCGCCAGCCGTTCGCGGTGCGGCGCAACTCACGCACCATCGCGTCCGTGCGGACCGACCCGCCGCGCGCGCGCACGGCGGCGGCGAGCAGGTCGGGGAGCGTGCCGAGCCCGTTCGCCAGCGTGGTGAAGACCGGCCCGGCGTCGGCCGGCGCGGCCCGTCTGAGCGTACGGGCGGCGGCGATGAGCGAACGGTGGGTGTGGGAGGACGCGGCCAGCGCGGGCAGCGTCGCGTCGAAGGACAGCTCGTCGACCCGCCCCGCGTACACCCCGCCGAGCAGCGGCTCGACCAGCCGGTCCACGACCTCGCGGCCGAGCCTGGCCCCGACGTAGGCGGCCACCGAAACGTCCGGGCCCCGCGGAGTCGCCGGCAGCACGAGGTCGAGCGGGGCCCTGGCCAGCCCGCCGCCCGACAGTATGTGCGATTTGGCCAGCTCGGGCAGGTCGGCCGGCACGCCCATGACGTGGCCGGCGGGCAGCCGGCGCAGCGCGCCATAGCTCCAGATGGCGGCCGACGTCGTGCCCGGATAGACGAGGTCGTCGGCGCGGCCGAGATCGCGCACCAGCGCGAGCCCTTCGGGACGCCGGGCCAGCATCGCCTCGGCGCCCGCGTCGACCGGGAGTCCGGCGACGTCGCTGACCAGCAGCTTGCCGCCGAGGCGGGCCGAACCCTCGAGCACCGTGACCCGAAGGTCGGCCGGGCCGCGCTGGCCGGCGCCGCCCCTGGGCCTGGTCAGGAAATGGGCGGCCGCCAGGCCGGCGACGCCGGCGCCGACGACCACGACATGGTGCCGGCGTGAGGTGGTCATAGCGCCCACAGTATCGACCGGGTCCGTCAGGAGCGCTCATCCGCGCGCGGACACGGTGACGAATGACTGCGCACAGTGACCAATCTCACACACTTCCCCGGCGTCGCTCGCGGCTTGCGCTCGCCGCTCAGGACTCGCGGGCCGAGGCCGCGCGGACGTAGTCGGCGAGGCGGGCCAACTGGCCGGGGTCGGTCGTGGGCAGCACGCCGTGGCCGAGGTTGAACACGTGGCCCTCGGCCGTCCGGCCACGGTCGATCACTTCTTTGGCCCGTTCCTCCACGATCTCCCAGGGCGCGAGCAGCAGCGCGGGATCCAGGTTGCCCTGCAGGGCCTTACCCGGCTCGACGCGCCGGACGGCGTCGTCGAGGGGCACCCGCCAGTCGACGCCGACGACGTCCGCGCCGGCCTCCCCCATCAGGCCGAGCAGTTCGCCGGTGCCGACGCCGAAGTGGATGCGCGGGACGTCGAACCCGCCAAGCGCGGCGAAGATCTTGCGGGTGTACGGCAGCACCGAGCGCCGGTAGTCGTCGGGCGCGACCGCGCCGACCCACGAGTCGAACAGCTGGATCGCGCCCGCCCCGGCGGCCACCTGCACGCGCAGGAACTCGATCGTGATGTCGGCGAGCCGGTCCATCAGGTCGGCCCAAAGCTTCGGGGCGCCGTACATCATCGCCTTGGTGTGGTCGTGGTTCTTCGACGGGCCGCCTTCGATGAGGTAGGAGGCGAGGGTGAACGGCCCGCCGGCGAACCCGATGAGCGGCGTGTCCCCAAGCTCGCCCGTCAGCGCGGACACCGCCTCGTGCACGTACGGCACGTCACCGGGCTCCAGCGGGCGCAACCGCGAGATCGCGTCGATGTCGCGGACGGGCGTGGCGACCACGGGCCCGATGCCGGGTTTGATGTCCAGATCGACCCCGATCGCCTTGAGCGGCACCACGATGTCGCTGAAGAGGATCGCCGCGTCCACCGCGTACCGGCGAAGGGGTTGGAGGGTGATCTCGACGATCATCTCGGGCGTGGCGCAGGCGGTCAGCATCGGCGTGTCGGCCCGTACCCGCCGGTATTCGGGCAGCGACCGCCCGGCCTGCCGCATGTACCACACCGGGGTGTACGGCACCGGCCGGCGGCGGCAGGCGCGCAGGAATACCGAACCCGCCCGGCCGG
>CALAED010000349.1 GCA_937891035.1 uncultured Thermomonosporaceae bacterium
GGCCATCGCGGCTCGATACGGCTCCTATGGCTCGTACGGCTCCTGCCGCGCACGGATCTCGGCGGCCACCCGAGTGCCCATGGGCTCCCATGGCGCCGCGCCGAACTCGGCGGCGAGTCTGGCGGCGCGGCCGGCATGGCCCGCGCCGACACAGGCGCGGGTGCGCGCACCCGCCGTCAAGTCCGTGCTCGCGGCCACGCTCGCCTACCTCTGGGTCCGCCCAGAAGGGCGCCGGCGCCTGGTCGGCGCCGCAGGGCCGGCGGCGGTGGTGAGGCGCTCGCGGGCCGGCGTGGCGCTCGGCCGGAATCGGCACGGCCGAGGGATCCGGCATCCGGTCACCTCCCACTTCCCAGAGCACTCGAAGCAAGATATCAATATTCGATATGACCGGCAAGACAGGTCGGCCGGACCCCATCCCCCGCCGGGCCTGGCCCGGTGACGTGGGGCGAGGGTGACAGGGACCGACCGGGGTGTCACCTCCGGCCGTACCCGAGAACCTGCCGGAGCGGTACCGGACGCCGCACCTCCGCCGTCGGGCGCTCGGGCCCCCGTCCGCGCTCGCCGCGGCCGTGCCATCCGCCCAAAATGGAGAGTCCTCACCGGCGATCCAACGGAAGGAGGCACCAGGCGGAATACCGCGGTCGCCGAGATCCCACTCGACGCACAACGGACGTAACAGAGGAAAACGACATGACAGTGCCCCTGGAAGCCCGTGCGGAAGGCCGCCTGCGGACAGGAGGTGAAGTGCTGGTCGCCCAGTTGCTCCGGCACGGCGTGCGCCGCGCCTATTGCGTTCCCGGCGAAAGCTATCTGCCGGTGCTCGACGCGCTCCACGACGCCCCCATCGAGTTGGTGGTGTGCCGCCAGGAGGGCGGGGCCGCGTACATGGCCGAGGCACAGGGCAAGCTGACCTCCCGGCCCGGCGTGGCCTTCGTGACGCGCGGCCCGGGCTCGGCCAACGCGATGGTCGGCATGCACACCGCGTACCAGGACGCGACGCCCGTCGTGCTCTTCGTCGGCATGGTGCCGCGCGCGCACCGCGAC
The DNA here is from genome assembly GCA_937891035.1 of uncultured Thermomonosporaceae bacterium. Lineage (GTDB taxonomy): Bacteria > Actinomycetota > Actinomycetes > Streptosporangiales > Streptosporangiaceae > CALAED01. The sequence goes on from CALAED010000349.1 coordinate 1,045, forward strand.
CGCCGCGCGTTCCAGGAGATCGACCTGCGCGGCCTGTTCGGGTCTACGACGAAGCTCGTGCAGACGGTCGACGACGCGGCCAGGATGCCCGAGTTCGTCGCCCGCGCCTTCGCCGTCGCCGCGTCCGGCCGCCCCGGGCCCGTGGTGCTCGGGCTCCCCGAGGACATGCTGTCCGACGTCGTCGACGTGCCGGACGCGGAGCCGATCCCGGTGCCGGCAGGGGCGGTAGGTGATGAGGAGCTGGATCGGCTCGCGCACCTGCTGTCGGCGGCCGAGCGGCCGCTGGTGCTGCTCGGCGGCAACCGGTGGACCGAGGACGCGGCGCGCGACGTGCGGGAATGGACCGAGCGCTGGGCCCTCCCCGTCGTCACCGATTTCCGTTGCCAGGATCACATCGACAACGACAGCCCGTCGTTCATCGGACCGCTCCTGTTCGCCCGGGACGAACGACTCGCCGCCGCGCTCGCCGAGACCGACCTGCTGATCACCGTGGGCACGCACCTGGGCGACGTCGCCACCGACGGCTTCGAGACGGTCGATCCGGCGGGCCACCCGGCCCTTGTCCAGATAACCCCGTACGCCGACCTGTCCGGCACTGCGTACCGGCCGCGGCTGATCATCCTCGCCGCCCCGGCGACGTTCGGCGCCGCCGTCAGGAAGCTGGGCCCGGGCACGCCGCCGCCGTGGCGGGAACGCACCGCGGTCGGCCACGAGGCGTACCTGCGCTCCCGTACGCCCGTACCAGAAGACGACGAGCTCGACCTCGGCGCGGTGTTCGCCACGCTGGCGGCGCGGCTGCCCGATGACGTGCTTGTGACCTGCGGCGCGGGGAACTACGCGATCTGGCCGCAGCGCTTCCTGGCCTACCGCCGCTTCCCTTCCCAGCTCGCGCCGCGCAACGGTTCGATGGGCTACAGCGTGCCGTCGGGGGTCGCCGCCGCGCTCGAATACCCGCACCGGACCGTGCTGACGGTCGCGGGCGACGGCTGCTTCCTGATGAACGGCCAGGAGCTCGCCACGGCCGTCACAGCCGGCGCGCGGCTGGTCGTGATCGTGGTCAACAACGGGATGTACGGGACCATCCGCATGCACCAGGAACTGCGCTATCCCGGCCGCGTGGTCGGCACGGATCTCGGGGGCGTCGACTTCGCCGCGTACGCGCTCGCGGTCGGGGCTTACGGCGAGGCGGTGATCCGTACGGCAGAGTTCGGCCCCGCGCTCGAGCGGGCGCTGGCGGCGGACCGCCCCGCGCTGATCGAGCTGCGCGTCACGTCCGGCCGGCTCGCCCCGGGCCACACGATCGACGATGTGCGCGCCGCCGGCCGTGCGGCGGGGTGAGCGGCCGGGTACCCCGCCGCCACAATGGAGCGTTCCCGGGCGAGGCGCAGGCGCTTGATTTGCCGCTGGAAGAAGCGCTTTCCATCGCCTTTACCCGCTGTTCGCGGCGACCGGTGCGGGCGGCGGCGACCGGCAGCGCATAAAGCCGCTCGGCTGTTTCATGGTCCCACTCTGGGTAGGGGACGTTTTGTACCGAGAAGGAAGGAGTTGAGGACGAGATGCCTGGTCGGGAAGACATGCCATCGACGATCCGGCGTTCCCCCGCCGAGGCCCAAGACACTTGGGTGAAGGCGCATGACGCCGCGGTCGAGCAATATGGCGAGGGCGAGCGGGC
>CALAED010000350.1 GCA_937891035.1 uncultured Thermomonosporaceae bacterium
CACGAGCAGGTCGCCTACTATCGGGCCCTCGCCCCGGAGTACGAACATCAGGCGCTGCCTTTTCCGGGGGTAGCCGAGTTGTCCGCGGCGCTCGACGCGTTCCGGCCGGCCGGCAGTGTGCTCGAATTCGCCTGCGGGCCCGGCGTATGGACCAACCAACTGCTCAGTCACGCCACGGACGTCACGGCCGTGGACGGATCGCCGGAAATGCTGGCCCGCGCCGCGGCGCGGGTGGGCGAGAACCGCCGGGTGCGCTTCCAGGCGGCCGATCTGTTCCGCTGGCGGCCGGACCGCCGGTACGACGTCGTCTTTTTCGGGTTCTGGCTGTCACACGTTCCAGCCGAACGCTTCGCGTCCTTTTGGTCGCTGGTGGCCGACTGCCTCACACCGGATGGACGGGTGTTCTTCGTCGACGACGCGTACCGTACCCCGGACGAGCTCATCGAGGGCGAGGAGTCCTCGACCATACGACGCCGGCTCCCGGACGGCACCCCCTACCGGATCGTCAAAGTCGCGCACCGGCCCGACGACCTCGAGCGCCGGCTCCAGCACCTCGGCTGGCGTATCAACGTGCACCGCACGTCGGGGCCGTTCTTCTGGGGAGCGGGACGGCGGGCCCTGGGCTGAAACCGCCACCCAGGCCGTCCGCTCGGGACTCAGGCGCGGCAGACTTGTCTGGTAAACCCGTTCGGCCGGAGGAAGGACGTTGATGTGACCAGTCGCCCGCCGCTGCCCCCGTTCAACCGACAGACGGCCGCGCAGAAGGTCCAGGCCGCGGAGGACGCATGGAATACACGCGACCCGCACAAGGTCGCACTCGCCTATACCGAGGACTCGGTCTGGCGCAATCGCGACCGCTTCATCACCGGTCGAGACGCCATTGTGGAATTCCTGACCGAAAAATGGCAGCGCGAACTTGATTACTCCCTGCGCAAGGAACTGTGGGCCTTCGACGGCGACCACATCGCGGTGCGCTTCCAGTACGAGTGCCATGACGCCGACGGTCAATGGTGGCGCAGCTACGGCAACGAACTTTGGGAGTTCGCCGAAAACGGCCTCATGGCGCGGCGTGAGGCCAGCATCAACGACGTTCGCATCGCCGAAGGCGACCGGCGCATCTTCGGCCCTCGCCCCGAGGCCGAACACGGCGTTCCGTTCCCGTTGAGGTGATCTCGCCGATCCGGCATTGGATCAAAAGGCGATCGTCCACCCTTCGCGGGCGGCCTGGTCACGCGTGTAGGAGACGCCGTGCACCTTCAGCCCCCGCGGATCGAGCAGCGTGACGATGCCCCCGCCGTTGCCCAAGGACAGAGCCGGGGAAACCGGGACGACCAACGTCGCCCCCGCCGGCAACGCCGAAGTGGGCAGGGCGAGCCGGTGCTTGGCGCGATCGGCCAGCGTCCAGCCGGACAGGTCGATGGCTTCCGGCGACGCGTTCAGGAGCGTGACGGTCTCGGCTTCCGGCGCTGGGCCGGCCGGGTTCACCAGGGCGGCCACGATCCGCAGCCGGGGATCGCCGTCCGCGGCCGGCACGGTATCGGCCAGCGCGTGGCCGGTGGCGTCGTCGGTGTGCCACGCCTGGGACTGGAACGCCAGGAAGATGGCCACCTAGTGCGGCTGCGGGGTCGCGAACCGCAGCAGTAGTCCGCCGTCCTGCCAGACCCCGTCATCCCGGCGGAAGCGGTCGCTGTTGCCTTGGTTCATGTGGATGTCGTGGACGCCGTTGCCGGGCCGGAACCCGAAGATCTTGTCGGGGGTCTGCTCCTCCGGGCCCCAGCGCTGGCCGAAGGCGTAGACGCCGACCGTTGGATCCGCGATGGCGCGGTCCACATAATGGTCGAGCCGGTCGGCCACATCGTTGTCCGCACCCGGCAGGTCCGGGGGCAACCCGACCCCATCGCGGCGCGGTCGAACAGGTTGCCCCGGACGAAGTCGAGCCCGCCCAGGCCCGGTTCGGACTTCAGTGCCGTCCAGCCGGACATAGCGGCGGGCAGCGTCTCGGTGATCGGGTGCCGGAAGTCGTCGTCCGCCAGATGCAGCAGTTCCGACGGGGCCAGCTGAGACAGTACGTTGACCGCGATCCGATAATCGGTGCCGGTCTGGTCGACCAGATGTATCTGATAGTGCGGGCTGTCCGTGCCGCTCTCGCGGCGCTTTGCCACCGCCCGGCCCGCGAGCACCCCATAGTCGCGCAACGGCATCGCCGTCCCCTTTCCCCCGGTACCTTCCGCGCTTCCCCGTTTCCGCGCTGGTTTGACGCGGTTGCCGCGCCCCGTGACAGGTCGCTGACGCTCACGGTAGGTCTCCGACGAG
>CALAED010000351.1 GCA_937891035.1 uncultured Thermomonosporaceae bacterium
GCGAGCACGCCCGCTTCAAGCAGACCGACGCGGACGTGGCCAGCTTCGACGGCGGCTTCGGCTCGGCCTACCTGGCCCGCCAGGTGGGGCAGAAGTTCGCCCGCGAGATCTTCTTCCTCGGTGAGACCTACGACGCGGCGGCGGCGCACCGGATGGGGATGGTCAACGCCGTGGTCCCGCACGCGGAACTCGAGCAGGTCGCCCTGGAGTGGGCGCGGAAGATCAACGCCAAGAGCCCCACCGCGCAGCGGATGCTGAAGTTCGCCTTCAACCTCGTCGACGATGGTCTCGTCGGCCAGCAGGTCTTCGCCGGGGAGGCCACCCGGCTGGCGTACGGGACGGCCGAGGCCGCCGAGGGCCGCGACTCCTTCTTGGAAAAGCGTGCCCCGGACTGGTCGCCGTTCCCCTGGTATTAATGCATGGGACGGGACAGACAGGGGGAGGGCGTGCGGGTCTACTCCATCCCGATGCGGACGCGCTTTCGTGGTGTCACGCGCCGCGAGGGGGTGCTCATCCACGGTCCGGCCGGGTGGGGGGAGTTCTCTCCGTTTCCCGACTACGGGGCCAAGGAGTGCGCTCGCTGGCTGGCCGCCGCGCGGGAGGCCGCCTACGACGGCTGGCCGCCGCCGCGGCGCGGGCACGTCGCGGTGAACGCGACGATTCCCGCCGTCTCCCCGGAGCGGGCGCACGCGCTGACGAAGGCGTCCGGCTGCGCCACCGCGAAGGTCAAGGTGGCCGAGCGGGGGCAGCGCGACGGCGACGACCTGGCCCGCGTCGAGGCCGTCCGCGACGCGCTCGGGCCCGCCGGCCGGCTGCGCGTTGACGTCAACGGGGCCTGGGATGTCGAGCACGCCGTCGCCATGATCAACGCGTTGCGCCGGTTCGATCTTGAATACGTCGAGCAGCCGTGCGCGACGCTGGCCGAGTTGGCGCGGGTGCGCCGCCGCGTGGACGTGCCGGTCGCGGCGGATGAGTCGATCCGCCGCGCCGAGGACCCGCTGCGGGTGCGGGCGGCCGCGGCGGCCGACGTGGCGGTGCTGAAGGTGCAGCCGCTGGGTGGGGTGCGGGCGGCGCTGCGGGTCGCCGAAGCCTGCGGCCTTCCGGTGGTGGTCTCCAGCGCCGTCGAGACGTCTGTCGGGTTGGCCGCCGGGCTCGCGTTGGCCGCGGCCCTGCCCGAACTGCCCTACGCGTGCGGGCTGGCGACGCTGTCGCTGCTGGAGGGCGACGTCGCGGCCGATCCGCTGATCCCGTCCGGCGGCGTGATCGAGGTGCGGCGGCCGCGGCTGGACGAGGCCGCGTTGGCGGCCTACGAGGTCAGCGCGAGCCCGGCCGGAGCCGCGTGGCGCCGGCGGGTGGCCGACGCGCAGGCGCTGATGGACGCCCCGCCGGTGATCGGGGTGACCCGGTGAACCCGGCGACCGCGCTGGCGACGGTGCTCGTCGACGAACTGCTGCGGGCCGGCCTGTCCGACGCGGTGTTGGCGCCGGGGTCTCGGTCGGCTCCGTTGGCGCTGGCGCTGCATGAGGCGATGCGCGCGGGGTGGCTGCGGTTGCATGTGCGCGTCGATGAGCGGTCGGCGGCGTTCGCGGCACTTGGCATCGCGAAGATATCCGGCCGTCCGGTCGCGGTCGTGTGTACGTCGGGCACCGCGGCGGCCAACTTCCACCCGGCGGTGATCGAGGCGCACGAGTCGGGCGTGCCGTTGATCGTGCTCACCGCCGACCGGCCGCCCGAACTGCGCGACACCGGCGCGAACCAGACGATCGACCAGCTCAAGCTGTACGGGTCGGCGGTGCGCTGGCACTGCGAGGTGGGGGCCCCTGAGGAGCGGCCCGGCATGGTGGCGTATTGGCGGTCGCTGGCCGGCCGGGCCTGGGCCGCCGCGGGGGAGCCGGACCCCGGTCCCGTTCACCTCAACGTGGCCTTCCGCGAACCGCTGGTGCCCGCCGCCGGGGAGGCGGCGTGGTGCGAGCCGCTGGACGGCGACCTGGCCGGGCCGTGGACGAGGGTCAGGGCGGCCACGCCGGGCTCGGTGCTGCACGTGCCGTCGACGCGGCGCGGCGTGCTCGTCGTCGGCGATGGCGCCGTGAACGTCAAGCGGTACGTGGCCGCGGCGTCGATGGCCGGCTGGCCGGTTTTGTCGGAGCCGACCGGGGGCGCCCGCTACGGCGACCACGCCCTGTCGTCGTACCACTTCCTGCTGGGGGTGCCGGAGTTCGTTGACCGTCATCGGCCGGAGGTGGTGGTCACGCTCGGCAAGCCGGGTCTTTCGCGGCCGCTGTTGGCGTTCCTGCGCCGCGCGGGCGAGCACATCGTGGTCGCCCCGTCGCTGGCGCGTTGGCCCGACCCGGTTCGGTCGGCGACGCAAGTGGCCCAGGAGGCCGAGATCCCGGTGGTGGCCGGCGACGACGCCTGGCTCAAGTCGTGGCGGGCCGCCGACGACGCGGCCGCGGCGGCCGTCGACGCGGTCCTCGACGCGGCCGATGAGGTGACAGAGCCGCGGCTGGCCCGCGATCTCGTCGCCGTGCTGCCGGGGCGGTCGCTGCTGCTGGCGGCCTCGAGCCTGCCGATCCGCCACGTCGACCAGGTCATGCGGCCGCGCCGCGGCGTGCGGATCATCGGCAATCGGGGGGCCAGCGGCATTGATGGCCTGGTCTCGACCGCGATCGGGGCGGCGCTCGCGCATTCGGGGCCGTCGTACGCGCTGCTCGGCGACCTGGCGTTCCTGCACGACCAAAGCGGGCTGGTGCTCGGGCCGGACGAGACGCGGCCCGACCTGGCGATCGTCGTGATCAACAACGCGGGGGGCGGGATCTTTTCGCTGCTGCCGCAGGCGGGCCTGCCCGGCCCGTTCGAGCGGGTCTTCGGCACCCCGCACACGGTCGATCTGTCCTACGTGGCGGCCGCGCATGGCCTGCCGTACACGCGTCTTGAGTCGATGAGCGAGCTGCCCAAGGCGGTGGGGGGCGCGGGGCTGCGCATGGTCGAGGCCCGCACCGACCGGGCCGCGGGGGCCGCCTTGCACGGGCGGCTGCGGGCGGCCGCGCACGGCGCCGTCCGCGCCGTCATCGACGCGGGCGCCGGTGGGTGAGGTCGATGGATGAGCGCACCTTCCACACGCGGCGGCTGTCGTTCGGCGCCGTCGCCGACAGCTACGACCGGGTCCGGCCGTCCTATCCGGAGGCGGCGGTGCGCTGGATCCTCGGCGATGCCCCGGCGCGGGTGCTCGATCTGGGCGCCGGCACCGGGTTGCTCACCCGGACGCTCCTCAGGCTGGGGCACGAGGTGATCGCGGTCGAGCCGGACGCGCGGATGCGGGCCGTGTGCGCCGCGCGGACGCCGGAGGCGACGGTGCTGGAGGGGTCGGCCGAGGCGATCCCGCTGCCGGACGGTTCGGTTGGCGGCGTCGTCGCCGGACAGTCCTACCACTGGTTCGCCGGCGCCGCCGGGCACGCGGAGATCGCGCGGGTGCTCGTGCCCGGCGGGGTCTTCGGCCCGCTGTGGAACCTGCGCGATGAGTCGGTGGGGTGGGTGGCCCGGTTGTCGGCGCTGGTGTCGCGGGAGGACGGCAGCTCACACCAGGGCTCGCTGGCGGCCGACGCGTTCGGCGCCGCCTTCGGTCCGGTCACCGGCGCGGTGTTCGCGCACGCGCGGCGGCACACGACCGGGTCGCTGGTGGAGTTGGCGCTGTCGCGGTCGTACGTGCTCACCGCGGCGCCCGCCCGCCGGGCGGAGATCGAGGCCGGCGTGCGGACGCTGGCCGCCGAGCTGCCGCAGCCGTTCGACCTGCCCTATGTGACGCGGGCCTACCGGGCCCGGCTCGTTCGCTGAGGCGGGTGACGCGGAAAGGCCGATTGTTCACCGCTGTTGGAGGCTGTCATGGATTTGGATCGAGCCCGCGATTTCCTGCGCGAGAACAACCGCGCGGTGATGGCGACCTATCACGAGAGCGGGCGGCTGCAGCTGTCGCCGGTCATCGTCGGCGTGGACGACGCCGGCCGGGTGATCGTCAGCACCCGCGAGACGGCGGTGAAGGTCCGCAATCTGAGCCGAGATCCGCGGGTGTCATTGTGTTCCTTGAACGACCGGTTCTTCGGCGAGTGGCTGCAGGTCGACGGCGAGGCGACGATCGTGCACCTGCCGGAGGCGATGGAGCTGCTCGTCGACTACTACCGCAGGCTGTCCGGCGAGCATCCGGACTGGGCCGACTACCGGGCGGCGATGGAACGGGACCAGCGCGTCTTGGTGCAGGTGACGTTGACCCGCGCGGGGCCCGACTTCCATGGGTGATGGATGAACGCGGCCGGGCCCCCCGGCCGGTGCGGGCGCGGGCGAGGGGAAGGTCACCAGCGGTCGTGCACCCGCGGCCGGATCAGTTCGTCGTAGCCCGCCCGCACCGCGGCGTGCGCGGCGGCGGGCAGCGGCGGCAGATCGCCGGCGGCGGCGTTGGCCCGTGCCTGCGCGGCGTTGCGGGCGCCGGGGATGACGACGCTCACGCCGGGCTGGTCGATGATCCAGCGCAGCGCGAACTGTGCCGTGGTGACCCCGTCCGGAACGTGGGCGGCCAGCCGCCGCACGGCGGTGAGGCCGGTGTCGAAGTCGACGCCGGAGAAGGTCTCGCCGACGTCGAAGGCCTCGCCGTGCCGGTTGAAGGTGCGGTGGTCGTCGGCGCCGAAACGTGTCGTCTCGTCGTAGGCGCCCGAAAGCAGCCCGCTGGCGAGCGGCACCCGCGCGATGATGCCCACCCCGGCCGCCCGCGCCGCCGGCAGCACCTGTTCGAGGGGCTTGAGCCGGAAGGCGTTGAGGATGATCTGCACGGTGGCCACGCCGGGGCGCGCGATCGCGGTGAGCGCCTCCGCACAGGTCTCCACGCTGACGCCGTAGGCGGCCACGCGGCCTTCGGCGACGAGCGTGTCGAGCGCATCGTAGACGGCGTCGGTCGCGTACACCGCCGGCGGCGGGCAGTGCAGCTGAATGAGGTCGAGGGTCTGCACGCCGAGGTTGGTGCGCGAGCGGTCGGTCCAGGCGCGGAAGTTGTCGAGGGTGTACAGCGCGGGGTCGAGCGGCGCCCGCCGGCCCATCTTGGTGGCGACGGTCAG
>CALAED010000352.1 GCA_937891035.1 uncultured Thermomonosporaceae bacterium
GGCGCCTGGGGAGAACGGCCGAAGCCCGAGCCTCCTCCAACGGGCCCTCGCCCTCGCGCGGCAGGAGCCGGAGCGTCGGTTTCTGGAGCGACGCCGAGCGAGCTGTCGGACTGAGATGGCGAGCGCTACCGAGAAAATTCTGGCCGGTTGTCGAATTCGGCCTTTGCCAAACGACTATCCAGTACCTACAGCTGTTTCATCACGATCTGGAGCACACCATGAAGTACCTATGCCTGGTTTACTGCGAGGAAGAAAAGCTGCACACCCTGCCCGAGAGTCCCAAGAATGACGAGTGTCTGGCCTACGCCGACACGCTCCGCAAGAGCGGGCACCTGATTGCCGGGGAAGCCCTGGAATCCGTTCAGACCGCCACCACCGTGCGGGTCCGCGGCGGCAAAGTGTCCGTCACCGACGGCCCTTTCGCCGAGACGAAAGAACAACTGGCCGGGTTCTACCTGATCGACGCCCGGGATCTGAACGAGGCCATCCAGGTGGCTTCGAAGACTCCACCAGCGCGCGTGGGCAGCATCGAGGTGCGGCCGATCCGGCAGTTGAGCCCGCAGTAGCCGCGGCAAGCGCTGCATTGCGAGGAGGAGATCCAACAGACCGTTCAATCCGTAATTGACTGCCGAAAGGAGAAGCCATGGCTACCAAAATTTTCGTGAATCTGCCAGTAAAGAATCTCAATAGGTCAGTAGAGTTCTTTACAAAACTCGGCTTCAAGTTCAATCCTCAATTTACTGATGAGACGGCCACGTGCATGATTGTGAGCGAGGACATCTTTGTCATGCTCTTGACTGAGGCCAAGTTCAAGGCGTTTACTCCCAAAGAAATTTGTGATGCAACGAAAAGCACGGAAGTGCTTGTGTGTTTATCTCTTGAGAACCGAGAGAAAGTCAATGAAATGGTTCGCAAGGCAGTCGCCGCTGGCGGAACAACCTATAGCGAACCAAAAGACTACGGATTCATGTGGCAACATGGTTTTCAGGATCTAGATGGGCATATTTGGGAATTGATCTACATGGAGCCAAGCGCGTTAAAGCAAGGTTAATAATACAACGTGGAGGCACACATGAAATACATGTTGCTGATTTATCTTGACGAACATACGTTGAGCGAGACTGAGCGGGAGGCGTGTTACGTGGAGTCCACGCAGCTCGCACAACAGATTAAATCGAGCGGGCAGTATCTGGCCGCCAACCCGTTGTACCCAACCTCAACGGCGACCAGCGTCCGGGTGCGCGAGGGCAAACGGTTGGTGACCGACGGTCCGTTCGCGGAGACGCGCGAACAACTGGGCGGCTACTTCCTCATCGACGCCAAGGATCTCGACGAGGCGATCGGCATCGCCGCACGGATCCCAATGGCGCGCAAGGGTACCGTCGAGATCCGTCCGGTGATAGAAATCGCGGGCCTGCCGACCGATTAGAGTCCGCGACAGGTGGCTTGACCACGTTCGTCCCGAAGACACTTCGATCAACGAAGCAGTGCCGATCAATGACGAAGACATAGGAGGTACCAATGAAGACCGAACCGCAGAAAGAACACGAGTGGCTACAAAAGCTTGTTGGTGAGTGGACCTATGAGTCCGAGTGTTCGATGGAACCCGGCAAGCCGCCGGAGAAGTTTAAAGGCTCGGAGGGCGTGCGTTCGCTGGACGGCCTCTGGGTGCTGTGCGAGGGCCAGGGCGAGATGCCCGGCGGAGGCCGGGCGACGACATTGATGACCCTTGGCTACGACCCGCAGAAGAAGCAGTACGTGGGGACCTGGGTGGGATCGATGATGAGCTACCTATGGGTGTACGCTGGGTCTTTGGACGCGGCGGAAAAGGTGCTGACGCTCAATGCCGAGGGTCCGAGCTGCGCCGGCGATGGGAAGTTCGCGAAGTTCAAGGACATGATCGAGGTCAAGAGCGACAGCCACCGGGTGCTGACATCGCATAGGCTGGGCGATGACGGGAAATGGCACGAATTCATGACGGCGAACTATCGGCGGAAGAAGTAGCGGTGGCAGCGCTCCGGGCGACCGGAAAATCAGCATACGAGCAGATACC
>CALAED010000353.1 GCA_937891035.1 uncultured Thermomonosporaceae bacterium
CAGCGCCGACCGCGGCTTCGGATAGCGCGCGATGATCTCTTTCGCGTCCCGCTCCAGCCGCTCAAGGACCTCGGGCTGGTAGGTCACCTGTCAACTCCCCCCATCACCGGATCGATCGAAGCGACGGCCGCGATCACGTCTGCCACCATGCCGCCCTCCGCCATGGCGGCGACGGCCTGCAGGTGGGTGAACGACGGATCGCGGAAGTGGGCGCGGTAGGGCCGGGTGCCGCCGTCGCTCACCACGTGCACGCCGAGCTCGCCACGCGGCGACTCCACCGCCGCGTACGCCTGGCCGGCCGGCACCCGGAACCCCTCGGTCACCAGCTTGAAGTGATGGATGAGCGCCTCCATCGATGTGCCCATGATGTGCGCGATGTGCGCGGGCGAGTTGCCCATGCCGTCCGTGCCGATGGCGAGCTGGGCCGGCCAGCCCACCTTCTTGTCCTCGACCATGACCGGACCGGACTTGGCCGAGCCGGAGGTCAGCCGGTCCAAGCACTGCTCGATGATCTTGAGCGACTCTTCCATCTCGGCCATCCGCACGAGATAGCGGCCATACACGTCGCAGCTGTCCTGGGTGTGCACGTCGAAGTCGTAGGTCTCATAACCACAGTAGGGCTGCGCCTTGCGCAGGTCCCACGGCAACCCGGTGGCCCGCAGCATCGGGCCGGTGACGCCGAGCGACATGCACCCGGTAAGATCCAGGTAGGCGACGTCCCTGGTGCGCGCCACGTACACCGGGTTGGCGTCGAGCAGCTTGCGCATCTGCTTCAGCCGCTTCGGCATCCGGTGGAGGTATTCCTGGATCCGGTCGATCGAGCCGGGCGGCAGATCTTGCGCGACCCCGCCCGGGCGGACGTACCCCATGTTCATTCGCAGCCCGGTCACCAGCTCGAAGATGTCGAGGGTGTACTCGCGCTCGATGAAGCCGTTCAGCATCACCGTGGTGGCGCCCAGCTCGAGCCCGAACGTGGCGATCGCGACCAGGTGCGAGGAGATCCGGTTGAGCTCCATCATCATCACCCGGATGACCTGGGCGCGCTCCGGGATCTGGTCCGTGATGCCGAGCAGCCGCTCCACGCCGAGGCAGTACGCCGTCTCGTTGAAGATCGGCGCCAGGTAGTCCATGCGGGTGCAGAACGTGGTGCCCTGCGTCCACGTCCGGTACTCCATGTTCTTTTCGATGCCGGTGTGCAGGTAGCCGATGCCGACCCTGGCCTCGGTCACCGTCTCGCCGTCGAGGGTCAAGATCAGCCGGAGCACGCCGTGGGTCGACGGATGCTGCGGCCCCATGTTGATGACGAGCTGCTCGTCGCCCGCTTCTTTGACCGCCCGGACGACGTCGTCCCAGTCCTGCCCGCCGGTGCTGAAGACGCGGCCGCTCGCCGCGTCGTCGCCGGTCGCGTACGCGTCGTAGCCGGTGGTCGCGTCGGTGGTGGTCATGTGTACGACCTCCGCTCATCTGGTGGCGGGATCTCCGCACCGCGGTATTCGACGGGGATGCCGCCGAGAGGGTAGTCCTTGCGCTGGGGGTGGCCCACCCAGTCGTCGGGCATCTCGATGCGGGTCAGCGCCGGATGCCCGTCGAAGATGATCCCGAAGAAGTCGTAGGTCTCCCGCTCGTGCCAGTCGTTGGTCGGGTAGACCGAGACGATCGACGGAATGTGCGGGTCGTCGTCGGGGCAGGTCACCTCGACCCTGATCCGCCGGTTGTGGGTGATCGACAGCAGGTGGTAGACGGCGTGCAGCTCGGCCCCGGCGTCCTGCGGGTAGTGCACGCCGGACACCCCGGTGCACAGCTCGAAGCGCAACGCCGGCTCGTCGCGCAGCGTACGGGCCACCGCCGGCAGGTGGGCGCGCCGCACGTAGAAGGTGAGCTCGCCGCGGTCGACGACGACCCGTTCGATGGCGTCGCCGAAGTCCGGGTGGGCGCGTTCCAGCTCGTCCGCGACCTCGTCGAACTCGCCCGCCACTCCGGTCGTCGACGGCGACCCGTACGGCCGCGGCGTGGACACCTTCGGGGACTGCCGGACCACGAGCCGGCCATAGCCGGAGGTGTCGCCCGTAGTCTTGGCGCCGAACATGCCCCGGCGGACGATCGGCTGCTCGCGGCGGTCCGCCTCGGTGTGCGCGGGGAGTTGGTCGGCGGCCTGCTCGGCCTGCTGTTCCGGATGCTGCGAACTCATGATTGTGCTCCCCGCTCAGCTTCGGCGCGCTTTGCGGCGGCCTGCGGCTCGCTCATGACTGGGTCACCCTCGGCGGCTCGATGCGTGGTACGTCCGACTGGCCGAGCAGCGGAAGCGCACGCAGCTTGGCCCGCTCCAACTCCTCGATCTCCTTGCGCCGGTGCGCGCCCATCTTGGTGTTCTGGATCTTGTCGTGCAACTTGAGGATCGCGTCGAGCAGCATCTCCGGCCGCGGCGGGCAGCCGGGCAGGTAGATGTCGACGGGCACGATGTGGTCGACCCCCTGCACGATCGCGTAGTTGTTGAACATGCCGCCGCTCGAGGCGCAGACCCCCATCGCGATGACCCACTTCGGCTCGGCCATCTGGTCATAGATCTGGCGCAGCACCGGGCCCATCTTCTGGCTGACCCGGCCGGCCACGATCATCAGGTCGGCCTGCCGCGGCGATCCCGAGGCGCGTTCCATGCCCCAGCGGGAGAAGTCGTGGCGCGGGTCACCGGTCGCCATCATCTCGATCGCGCAGCAGGCCAGCCCGAACGTCGCCGGCCACACCGAACTGCGCCGCGCCCAGCCGGCCACCTGCTCAACGGTGCTGAGCAGAAAACCGCTTGGCAGCTTCTCCTCTAGTCCCATGTCGGGCTCCCCTCCTCGCACGCTCCGCGGAGTCCCATGGTTAATCCCACTCCAGCCCGCCGCGCCGCCAGACATAGGCGTACGCGACCAGAACGGTGACGATGAACAGCGCCATCTCGATCAGCCCGAAGAGCCCGCGGAACTGGTCGAATGCCACGGCCCACGGGTAGAGAAAAATGATCTCGATGTCGAAGACGATGAACAGCATCGCGGTGAGGTAGTACTTGACCGGAAATCGGCCGCCGCCGACCGGCTGAGGGGTCGGCTCGATGCCGCATTCATAGGCGTCGAGCTTGGCCCGATTCCACCGCTTTGGGCCAGTGAGCGAACCCATTACCACGGAAAACGCGGCGAAACCGAACGCGAGCACGCCCAGCACGACGACCGGAATGTAAAGGTCCATGGCCGGCTACACCCCTTTCGTGCCCGAGTCTGTGGGCGGGATTGCCATCCTAGGCAGGGCGATCATCTCGATTTCTTTCGGGTCTTGTTTATATGTCTGGCCGCGCGGTCAGGCCGTCGGCGCGATCTTCGACATCGCGTTGATGAGCCGGTCGGACGCGTCTCCGCTGCGCGGATCGGTGAGGTTGGCCAGCAGCTTGAGCGTGAACCGCATCAGCGTAGGATGCGGCAGCCCGTGCCGCGTGGCGAACCGCATGAACTTGGGATTGCCGATCGCCGCGACGAACGTCCGGCCAAGCGTGTAGTAGCCGCCGTACGCTTCTTTGATCACTCGCGGATAGTCGTACAGCGCCCGCTCGCGCTGCGCGGCGGTCGGCCGGGCCAGCGCCTGCACAATGGCGTCGGCGGCGAGTTCGCCCGACTCCAGCGCATAGGCGATGCCCTCGCCGTTGAACGGGTTGATCATACCGCCGGCGTCGCCGACGAGCAGCAGCCCGCGCGTGTAGTGCGGTTGCCGGTTGAAGCCCATCGGCAGCGCCGCACCGCGGATCGGGCCGGTGGCGTACTCGTCGCCGAAGCACCACTCCGGCGGCAGGCTTGTCGTCCAGCGTTTCAACATCTCCCGGTAGTCGGTGTTCTGGAACGACTTGCTCGTGTTGAGCAAACCCAAACCGACATTGGACCTACCGTCGCCGACGCCGAAGATCCAGCCGTACCCGGGCAGCAGCCGGTCGCCGTCCCACAGTTCGAGCCACGACTCCAGGTAGTCGTCGTCGTGCCGCGGGCTTTCGTAATAGCGGCGCACCGCGACGCCGATCGGCCGGTCATCGCGCTTGCGCAGGCCCATGCCCAGCGACAGCCGCGAGGAGTTGCCGTCGGCCGCGACGACGAGCGGCGCGGCGAAGGTGACCTCGCCCTCGTCGTGTTTGGCCACCACCCCGGTGATCCGGCTCGATCGTTCGTCGACGACCGGCGCGATCACGTTGGTGTTCTGCAGCAGCCGGGCGCCCGCCTTGACCGCGCGCTCGACGAGGATCTCGTCGAAGTCGTAGCGGGTGCGCACCAGACCGAAGTCGGGATAGCTGGCGAGCTC
>CALAED010000354.1 GCA_937891035.1 uncultured Thermomonosporaceae bacterium
GAGGTGCACGACGTCGTGCTCTTCGCCGCCGGCATCGAGCCGGACAACGTGGCGAGCGTGCGCTGCGCGGTGGCCGCGGGATTCCGGCCGGAGCCGGCCGAACCGGACTGGGAGGGCATGGTCCACTACCTCTTCCGGCGTCCGGCACCCGCTCGATCGTACGCGGTGCCGCCGACTCGGTGGGGGTGACCACGTTGACCGGGGTTTCGCCGGAGTCGGGTGGCGCCGCCGACTCTGCGGACCGGCCGTGCTCGGCCGTGCTCGGCGCCAACGCGCCGTGGCCGTCGCCGCCGGTGGGTGAGGCGTCGAAGTTCAGCGTCGTCCCGGCCGCGATCACGCCGATGACCGCCGCCGCACAGGCCGCGGCCGCGCCGATCACGGGAGCGGCGGCCCGCGCATGGCGGCCTGCTGGCCGGCCCTTGGGCGCGTCGCCGCCGCCCGCCGCCTTGGCGGCGGGAGAGATCACGACGAGCGGGGTGTGCTGGTGGCGCGTCATGGTGCCGATCACCGCGGCGCGCAGGCCCGGCGGCGGCGCGGGGGCCCGCCGCGCCAGCAGGGTGCCGAGCGCGCCTCGCTCGAAGGCGGCGATGACGTCTTCGTGTGTGGCCGTGGCCGGATCGGCCAGCAAGACCTTGAGCACGGCCTGCTCCAGCCGGGCCCGCGCCGCCGTCACTAGCTGGATCGCGCGGCCTGGGGGCATACCCAGTACGCGGGCGACGCCGGCGGGCGGCAGGTCGGCGGCGAGGACGAGGATTTCGCGCTGATCGGCGCGCAGCCGGGCGGCGGCGCGCAGGAGCGGATCGCGGCCGGAGATCACCGTCACCGGCCCGCGGCGCAGGCACTCCGCCCGCGCCTGGCGGTAAAGCCACAGCCGGCCAGGCGGGGTCGCCTCGCGCCGACGCGAATCGCGGCCCGCCGGGGGCGGATGAGCCGCCGCGGTGAACACGTCTCGAACAGCAGCCGCCGCCTGGTCACCCACCAGAGTCCAGCAGTACGCATGGAGCCGTACCGCCTGTGTGTCGTACAACGCCACATACGCTTCCGCGTCAGCGCGCACCTAGACCTCCTCGCCCTGATGGTGACCGCAAGCATGGTAAACGTCTGACCATTGTGGGGGAAACAGAGGCTGTTGTCGCGCTTGTTACGAAACAAGATTCATGTGGTGGACAAAGTTCCCAGGTCACGGGGAGATAACGCGGCGCGCGGCCGGGCCGCTTTGCGCTCCGGTCGTCGTGCCGCCCCGGCCAGGCCGTCCGCCGTACGTCCGTACCGCGAGCCCGGTTCACCGCCCCTATCACAGCTCCGCATCCACCGGCCGCATCACCGGGCGGTATCAAGGCGCCGAAGCGCGGGCCCGCATCACGGGTTCGGGTCGCCCGCCGCCGGCCTTCCTCTTGACCTCTCGGCCGGCCGATGGCGCCGCTGACCGACGCATCAGCTCAATCCAGGTCGAAACAGGCCGAATCCGGCCGTGCCAGGGACGACGTCGCGTTCCGGCGCCGAGTCGACGGCCCGCCCTCACCGGGCGAGGGCGGGCGCCCCATGCGACAAGTTGTTGTATTGCGCCGATCGAATGTCCTTGTAGCACGGGTGTTTAGAAGATCTTAATCGGTTCACTGAAGCGAATCACTGAATCGAATCACTGGAGCGCGTCAGGGAAACGGTTCCGGAACTGACGTGAATTTCATGCCGCCAACGCCCGCTGTCCGTTCAAAGGTAAGCAATCCGAATTGGGGATTATTGATGCGGTTCAGTAGGGAAGTTCGCTCCTTGCCGCTGAAACACGGAGGTGCAGATGATCGAGCCACAAGCGATGGGACAGGGGCCGCCGACCCAACGGAATTGTAAGATCATGGGCCGTGCCGCCCGCGATCGCATCGTGCCTGGCCCGGTGATTCAGAGGTTTCGCCCGCCGTCGGCGAACGCGAACCGCGCGAATGGCGGAGACGCGAATCACGGAGCCAAACTGTGACCCGGCTCACCGTAGACGCGGTGTATGAGTACATGGACGGAGTCTGCTTCAAAAAGGGCCCGCCGGGCACGGTCGGCGTCGAAACCGAATGGCTCGTCGTCGAGCCGGGCAACCCCGCCGGACACGTCTCACTGAATCGCGTGCAAGCCCTGATGAGCGCCGCCGGCTCGTTCCCCGCGGGCAGCAAGCTGACCTTCGAGCCGGGCGGCCAACTCGAACTGAGCAGCCGGCCGATGCCCGGAGCGGAGGCCGCCTGCCGCTCGATGCGCGCCGACCTCGCGCACACCCGCCGCCGGCTTGCCGCCGGTGGGCTCGCGCTGGCCGGCATGGGCATCGATCCGCACCGCGGGCCGCTGCTCCAGGAGACCGCGGAGCGCTACACCTGCATGTTCGCCTACTTCGGCGCGAAGGGCCTGCCCATGATGTGCTCGACGGCGTCCGTGCAGGTGTGCCTGGACATCGGAGCCGACCATACGGACGTGGTATGGCGCTGGCGGCTGGCACACGCGCTCGGTCCGATGCTCGTGGCGGCGTTCGCCAACTCGCCGATCCACAGCGGCCGCCGCACCGGCCTGCGATCGACCCGGCAGGCGCTCTGGTCGAACCTCGACCCCGGGCGAACGTTCCCGGTCCCGGCACACGGCGCCGAAGATCGTGGCGCCGAAGATCGTGGCGCTGAGGACCCCGCCGCCGCTTGGGCCGGGTACGCGCTCGACGCCCCGCTGATGTTGATGCGCGACGGACGCGGCGGGTGGACCGCCAATCCCGGCCTCACCTTCCGGGAGTGGCTCGACAAGGGCGAGCCGACCCAGGAGGACCTCAGCTATCACCTGTCGACGCTGTTTCCGCCGGTCCGGCCGCGCGGCTGGCTGGAACTGCGGATGATCGACGCGCTGCCCGACCCGTACTGGCCGGTGCCGGTCGCGGTGGCCGCCGCGCTACTCGACGACCCAGTGGCGGCCGAGGCGGCGGGGGCGGCGGTCGCGCCATGCGCCG
Organism: uncultured Thermomonosporaceae bacterium; assembly: GCA_937891035.1. Classification (GTDB taxonomy): domain Bacteria; phylum Actinomycetota; class Actinomycetes; order Streptosporangiales; family Streptosporangiaceae; genus CALAED01. The sequence continues at coordinate 2,969 of CALAED010000354.1, forward strand.
ACCGGTGGGCCGAGGCCTGCCGCGACGCACTCACCGACCCGGCTCTCGCCCGCGCGGCGAAGAGTTGCTTCGCGGCCGCCCACGCGGCGCTGGCGCGGCAGGGCGCGACCTCGCTGGCCCGGCTCGTGGCCGACTACGCCGAACGGTACGTCGAACGCGGCCGCTGTCCGGCCGACGACGTCCTCGACCCTCCCCGCGGGCCCGCCCCGCCGGACCGAATGCCGCATCCGATCGAGGAGGAGCTCTCGTGGCTGTCCCGGAACTGAATCTCGGCGAGGAGGCGCTCAAAGAACTGATCGCCGCGGAGCTCACCGCGGTGCGCGGGCGCAGCCTGGGCCTGACCACCGACGCGCTTGATGAGGCGGAGCTGACCACCCAGGTCTCGCCGTTGATGTCTCCGCTGGTTTGGGACCTCGCCCACGTCGGCAACTACGAGGAGATGTGGCTGCTGCGCGCGGCGGCGGGGATCGAGCCGATGCGGCCCGAGATCGACGATCTGTATGACGCGTTCGAGCACCCGCGGGCGGCGCGGCCCAACCTACCGCTGCTGTCGCCCCAGGAGAGCACCGCCTATATCAACACGGTCCGGACCAAGGTCCTGGATTCCCTGGAGCGGGTGCGGTTCCGGCCGGATGACCCGCTGACCGCCGGCGGCTTCGTCTACGGCATGGTCGTCCAGCACGAACACCAGCACGACGAGACCATGCTCGCCACCCACCAACTGCGCAGGGGCGCTCCCGCCCTGCTCGACCGCGAAGCCGCCCCGTCGTCCGCCCCCTCGTCCGGTCCCGCGCACGACGGCGCGGCCGGCCCCGCGGCGTCCGCGGACCCGGATGTGCCGGCCGAGGTGTTGGTGGCCGCCGGGCCGTTCGTCATGGGCACGTCGGACGACCCGTGGGCCTACGACAACGAGCGCCCTGGCCACGTCGTCGACCTGCCGGCCTACTACATCGACACCGCGCCGGTGAGCTGCGGCGACTACCTCGACTTCATGGAGGCGGGCGGCTACGACGACCAGCGCTGGTGGCATCCGGCCGGCTGGGAGTGGCGTACGGCGTCCGGCAAGCGGGCGCCGGCCTTTTGGTTCAGCGAGGGCGGGCGGTGGCTGCGCCGCCGGTTCGGGCGGGTCGAGCCGGTGCCGCTCGACCAGCCCGTCCAGCACGTCTGCTGGTACGAGGCCGACGCGTACGCCCGGTGGGCTGGCAAGCGGCTGCCGACGGAGGGTGAGTGGGAGAAGGCCGCGCGCTGGGATCCCGCGACGCGGCGCTCGCGGCGCTACCCGTGGGGCGACGCGCCGGCCCCGGATTCGGTGCTCGCCAGCCTCGGCCAACGCCGCCTGCACCCGGAGC
>CALAED010000355.1 GCA_937891035.1 uncultured Thermomonosporaceae bacterium
GCGGGTGGGGGCGGCCGGGCCGGCCCGCCGGAGCCGGTCACCGATCGCGGTGACGCGTCCGGCACCGGCTACTGGTCGCCCGCCACCGGCGCCTACCTGCCCGACCTCGTCCGCGCCGCGCTCGGCCACGACATCCGCCTGCCCCGGGTCGCCGGCCCGTACGAAACCGTCGGCGAAACCTCCTGGGGGGCGAGGTTGGCCCCCGGCACCGGCGACAACATGGGCGCCGCGCTCGGCCTCGGCCTGGAGCCGGGCGACGTGGTCGTCTCGATCGGCACATCGGGCACCGCGTTCGCGGTGACCGAAGAGCCCACCGCGGACGCGAGCGGGCTCGTCGCCGGGTTCGCCGACGCGACGGGACGGTTCCTGCCGCTGGTGTGCACGCTCAACGCGGCGCGCGTGCTGTCCTCGACCGCGGCGCTGCTCGGATGCCCGCTCGAGGAGTTCTCGGCGCTGGCGCTCGCCGCGTCCCCAGGGGCCGGCGGCCTCACCCTGCTCCCCTACCTCGACGGCGAGCGGACCCCGAACCGGCCGGAGGCGACCGGCGTGCTGCGCGGCCTGACCACGACCAACGCCACTCGGGAGAACCTGGCGAGGGCGGCGGTCGAGGCGCTGCTGGCCGCGCTGGCCGACGCGGTCGACCACCTGACGGCGCACGGCGTACGGCCGCGCCGGGTGCTGTTGATCGGGGGCGGCGCCAACTCTCCGGCCGTACGGCGGCTCGCCCCGGCGATCTTCGGCGTGCCGGTGAGCGTGCCCGCGCCCGGCGAGTACGTGGCGCTGGGCGCGGCGCGGCAGGCGGCCTGGGCGCTCGCCGGCACGGCCGAGCCGCCGGCCTGGCCGCGCCCGCCCGCGCAGGAGTACGAGGCCGCGCCCACCCCGCGGGTACGCGAACAGTACGGCGCGCTGCGCGACGCCACCGAGCCGTGGCACCAGACCGCCTCACGTGACCGGAACCGAGGAGGATCTTGATGAGCGATTACACCCCACGCCCCGAGGACCGGTTCTCCTTCGGGATCTGGACCGTCGGCTGGCAGGCGATCGACGTCTTCGGCCCGGGCACCCGGGCGCCGATGCCGGCCGAGCGCGCCGTGCACAAGCTGGCCGAGATCGGCGCGTACGGCGTGAACTTCCACGACAACGACGTGTTCGACTTCGCCGCGAGCGCGGCCGAACGCGACGAGCGGATCGCCGCGTTCCGCAAGGCGCTCGACGAGACGGGCCTGGTGGTGACCACGGCCACCACGAACCTCTTCTCCCACCCCATCTTCAAGGACGGCGCGTTCACCGCCAACGACCGAGACGTCCGGCGGTTCGCGCTCGCCAAGACGATGCGCAACATCGACCTCGCGGCCGAGCTGGGCGCCAAGGTCTACGTCGCCTGGGGCGGCAGGGAAGGCGCCGAGTCGGGGGCCGCCAAGGACGTGCGGGCCGCCCTCGACCGCTATAAGGAGGCGTTCGACCTGCTCGGCTCGTACGTGCTCGACCAGGGCTACGACCTGAGGTTCGCGATCGAGCCCAAGCCGAACGAGCCGCGCGGCGACATCTTGCTGCCAACCGTCGGCCACGCGCTCGCGTTCATCGACGAGTTGGAGCACCCGGAGATCGTCGGGATCAACCCCGAGATCGGGCACGAGGAGATGGCCGGGCTCAACTACGCGCACGGGCTCGCCCAGGCGCTGTGGCACGGCAAGCTCTTCCACATCGACCTGAACGGGCAAAACGGCCCGCGCTACGACCAGGACCTGCGCTTTGGGGCGGGCAACGCGCGCGGCGCCTTCTGGGTCGTCGACCTGATCGAGGGCTCCGACTACGCGGGGCCGATCCACTTCGACTTCAAGCCCCCGCGCACCGAGGACGATGACGGCGTCTGGGTCTCGGCGGCCGCCTGCATGCGCAACTGGCTGATCCTGCGCGAGAAGGTACGGGCGTTCCGCGCCGATCCGGAGGTGCGAGAGGCGCTGCGCGACGCCCGGGTGGACGAGCTCGCCACGCCTACGCTGGAGGCGGGCGAGACCTGGCGGTCGGTCCGGAACTTCACACCCGACATCGACGCGCTGGCCGCCCGCGGCATGGCCTTCGAGCGGCTCGACCAGCTCGCCCTCGACTACCTCTACGGCGTCCGCTGACCGACCAGATCCCCGCCCCAGCTATGATAACCATATCTATAATAGGTACGGTGCTCATAGCCAAGGTGGTGCGAGACCCGAATGCGTAAGCCGCCTGAGATGTTCGACCGCGACTTCGAGTGGTCCGAGCTCGTGCGGTTCGCGACCCATCCGGCCCCTGAACCGACGCTTGGAGTCGTCTCGGGTCGGCGCAGGCAGGGCAACACATTCCTGCTCGATGCGCTGTGCCGCGCCACCGGCGGGTTCTACTTCGCGGCCACCGAGGCGACCGAGGCGGAATCGCTCCGCCAGTTCGGCGTCGCGCTGGCTCGGCATCTGGAACACCCGGCCCCCTACCGCTTCGCGCAGTGGGAAGAGGCGGTCGCGACCTTAATGTCGCTGCCCGCGCCAGGCGGGGCGCCGCTGCCGGTGGCTCTGGATGAGTTCCCTTTTCTGGCCAGAACGTCGCCGGAGCTTCCCTCGCTCCTGCAGCGCGCGCTTGGTCCCCAAGCGCGCCGCACCGGCACTCCGATCCGTCTGCTGCTGTGCGGCTCCGCGCTGTCGTTCATGGGGAGCCTGCTCACCGGGACCGCTCCGCTGCGTGGACGGGCCAGCCTGGAGTTGATCGTGCCCACACTGGACTACCGCCTCGCGGCCGCCTTCTGGGGCATCGACGACCCCAAGCTGGCGCTCCTGGTCAATTCAGTCGTGGGCGGCACGCCCGCGTACGCTCGCGAGTTCACCCTGGGCGACGCGCCAGACGGTCAAGCGGACTTCGGCGCATGGGTGCAGCGCAACGTCCTCAACCCCGGGCGACCGCTCTTCCGGGAGGCTCGATTTCTGCTCGCGGAGGAACCCGATCTGCGGGACACCGCCCTTTACCATGGCGTGCTCTCCGCGATCGCCGCCGGAAACCACAGTCGCGGGGGGATCGCGAACTACCTTGCCCGCAAGTCCACCGACCTCGGCCATGCCCTGACGGTCTTGGAGGACTCGGGCATGGTCACCCGCGAACCCGACGCCTTTCACGGGAAGCGATCCGCATACCGCATCGCCGAGCCAATCCTCGCCTTCTACTACGCGGTCATGCGTCCGGAGTGGAGCGATCTCGAGCGCCCCGGCCGGGCTCATGAAGTCTGGGTACGGGAACAGCCGACCTTCTTGTCCAAGGTCGTCGGCCCGCACTTCGAGCAGCTGTGTCGCACCTGGGCGCGCTGGTACGCCACGCCCGCGACGCTTGGCGGCCGGCGCGGTCGGGTCGGGTCGGGAACCGTCGCCGACCCCGCGGCGAAGACCACGCATGAGATCGATGTCGCGGTGTTCGGCAGCGAGGAGGACGGGCGGCGAACGTTGCTCGCCGTTGGCGAGGCGAAGTGGAACGAGCCGATCGGCGTCCGGCGCCTGCGGCGCCTGGAACACATCCGGGGTCTGCTGCGCGGCCGCACCGACATCGAGGTGGAGAACACGCGGTTGCTCTACTTCAGCGGTGCCGGCTTCACCGACGAGGTGCGATCGCTCGCGGCCACATCGGATTCCGTGCAGCTCGTCGACCTCGACAGGCTCTACCACGGCAGCTGACACGATCGCGCGGAGCCAAAAGGCGGCATAGCGGGTGAGTCGGTCCTCGGCTTTCAGGACTTTCAGGCGCGCGGCCTGCGTGGACGCCGTGGCCGCTGTACGGGTGACGGGCGGCGATCTAAGTTTCAGGCACCACCGCGGCCCACACTGAGGAGAGGCCATGCGACGTTTCGGGGTGCGCGCCGCCCTCATCGCCATCACGGTCGTCGTGGCGACCATCGGGCTTCCCGGTGCGGCCAAGGCGGCGCCGCCGACGGCGACCTGCCGGGTGGTCAACAACTGGGGCGGCGGCTTCCAAGGGGAATGCACCGTCACCAACCCCGGGCCGGACGCCGTGACCGGATGGACGCTGGAGATCTGCTTCGCGTCGACGGTCACGCTCACCCAGGTATGGGGCGCCTCGGCCACCGTGAGCGGTGACTGCGTACGGTTCACCGGCACGTCCTGGTCGACCACCATCGCGGCCGGCGGTTCGGTGACCGTGGGCTTCCTCGGCACCCCGGGCGGCGCGGTCATCATTCGGTCGTGCACTCTCAACGGCCAGCCCTGCGCGGGCGGCGGCGGCCCGGACACCACCGCGCCGACGGCGCCGGCCGGCCTGCGGGTGACCGGCACGACGTCGTCGACCGTCTCGCTCGCCTGGACGGCCTCGACCGACAACGTTGGCGTGACCGGCTATGACGTCCTCAACGGCGACGTTGTGCTGGCTGCGGGCGTCGCCGGGACACAGGCGACGGTCGGAAACCTGATCGCGGACACCCCGTACACCCTGACGGTGCGGGCGAAGGACGCGGCGGGCAATACGTCGGCGCCGAGCAACCAGGTGGTCGCGCGCACGCAGCCGGGCACGGGTGGCGGTCCCGGCGTGCCCACCAGCATTCGCACGGTGTCGACCGGCTGGACGACGCCATGGGGCATTGACTGGTTGCCCGACGGCTCGGCGTTGGTCACCGAGCGCAACTCGTTCGGGGTTTTCCGGGTCACCAGTTCGGGGCAGCGCACGCAGGTCGGCACCGTACCGAACGTCGCGGCGGGCGGTGAGGGCGGGCTGCTCGGGCTCGCCGTCTCGCCGACGTTCGCCACCGATCAGCAGGTGTACCTGTATCACACCTCGCCGTCGGACAACCGGATCGTCCGGATGACCCTGGCCGGCAACACGCTCGGCGGCCACACGGTGATCCTGTCCGGCATTCCGCGCGGGTCGCAGGTCCACCACGGTGGGCGGCTGGCCTTCGGGCCAGACGGATTCCTGTACGCCGGCACCGGCGACGCGCAAAATTCGGCCAACTCGCAGAACACGAACTCACTCGCCGGCAAGATCTTGCGGATGACCCGTACCGGGCAGCCGGCGCCGGGCAACCCCTTCGGCAACCTCGTCTACAGCTACGGGCACCGCAACGTGCAGGGCCTCGCGTTCGACTCGGCGGGGCGGTTGTGGTCGGCGGAGTTCGGCAACACCGTCGCCGACGAGCTCAACCTGATCCAGCCCGGCGCCAACTACGGCTGGCCGACGTGCGAAGGCACCTGCAACGTGGCGGGGATGACCAACCCGAAGCGGACCTGGCCGACCGGCGAGGCCTCCCCCAGCGGCATCGCCATCGCGAACGACGTGGTGTACATGGCCGCGCTGCGCGGCCAGCGACTGTGGCGCATCCCGCTCGCGGGCGAAAACACCGGCACCCCTCAGGCGTTCTACGTCAACGAGAATGGGCGGCTGCGCACCGTGGTCAAGGTGCCGGGTCAAAGCGCGCTGTGGCTGTCCACGTCCAACGCCGACGGCCGCGGCACCGCTGGGCCGGGCGGCGACGTGATCTTCCGGATCGATTTGACTTAGGGGCCGCGGCCCGGGGCGGCTAGGTCAGATCGGTGGCCTCGCGCTGGCGGGGGACGGAGCCCGCGAGGCCGCCGATGACCCCGATCGGGTCTTCGAGGAGCGGACCGAACGCCGCCTCGGCGGCGCCGACGAGCATCGTGTCCTTGCCGAACGCCGACGCGGCGAGCCGTACCTGCTCGCGCGGGGCCACCAGCGCGGTCTCGGTGCAGGCCGCGAGCACGCACTGTTCGGCGACCATGAACAGGTCACCGAGCGGGCCGCAAAAGACGACGATGTCGGGGTTGAAGGTGTTGGCAAGCATCCCGGTGGCGGCGCCGAGCCAGCGGCCGACCCGCGTGACCGCGTAGCGTGCGTCGCCATCGCCTTCCGCCGCCGCCGCGATCACCTCGCGGTAGCCGGCGAGTCCCGTCTCCGCCGGCCGCCCGGCCGCCCGCAGCAGCGCCTCGACGCCGAGTTCGGTCTCCAGGCAGCCCAACGAGCCGCAGCGGCAGCGGCGGCCCGCCGGGTTGACGCGCAGGTGGCCGATTTCACCGGCATAGCCGCCGCGGCCGCGCAGCGGACGGCCGTCGACGATGATGCCGCCGCCGACGCCCACCTCCCCGGATAGGACGATCACGTGGTCATAGCCGGCGGCCACCCCACGCCAGTGCTCGGCCAGCGCGGCCAAGTCGGCGTCATTGCCCACCACCACCGGCGACCCGAGCCGGTCCGCCAGCTTGCCGCCCAGCGGGAGATCGACCCAGCCGAGGTTGGGGGCGAACCTGAGCAGTCCGTCCCCATGCCGGACGATCCCCGGCACCGACAGGCCCATCCCGACGCACCGCGATCCGGCGGGCGCCGCCGCGCGCAACCGGTGCACGGTCCTGGCCACCGTGTCGATGGTGATGTCGAGCGCGCTCCAGTCGCCCTGCGACTGGAGCTCAACACGGTCGAGCAGCGCCCCGCCGAGCCCGATCCGGCCCACGATGAGGTGCCGTACCCCGAGGTCGATGGCGATGACGTACGCCCCGTCCGCGCGCGGCGCCACCATCAGCGACGGCCGCCCGGCCCGGCCGCGAGCGCCGGACGAGCGCTCGATGACCAGGCCGGCCAGCGTCAGTTCCGCGACGAGATCGCCGATCGTGCTGCGGTTGAGGCCCATCTCGGCGGTGAGCTGGGCCCGCGACCGCTGCCCGTGCCGGTGGACCTGCGTGAGGAGGGTCCCCAGGTTGTGCCGGCGTACGTCGTCCTGGGTCGAGCCGCGGACGCCTCGTTTCGCGACCATGCCCCGAGCTAGCGGCCCGTGGCCGACCGGCGCCGCCGGGCGAGAGCGTCGACGCTCGCGGCGAGGAGCAGGAACCCGCCGGTGATGAGGAACTGGGCGTAGGCCTTGGCGCCGAGCAGGCCGAGGCCGTTGGCGATCACCGCGATCACCAGGCCGCCGAGCACCGCGTCGCGCGCCTTGCCCTTGCCGCCGAACAGGCTGGTCCCGCCGATGACCGCCGCCCCCACGGCGAGCAGCAATTCGGTACGGGTACCCGCGTCCGGGGTCGCCGAGTTGAGCCGGGACGCCGCCACGATGCCACTGATCGCCGCGATCGTGGAGCTGATCACGAAGACCGAGATGCGCAGGGACGTGACGTTGATGCCGGCCCGCCGCGCCGCCTCCGAGTTTCCGCCGACCGCGTAGATGTGCCGCCCGTACGCCGTGCGCCCGAGGACGAATGTGCAGACGATGAGCAGCACAGCCACCAGCAGCACGCCCCAGGGAATGCCGCCGAGGAAGACCACCGGTGAGCGGGCGCGGTCCTGGCTCAGCAGCGACGTGCCGCCGAGGATCAGCAAGGACACCACGACGACGCGGGCCACCACGAGCGGAAGCGGCGGCCGGGCCAGGCCGCGGGCCCGCTTGCGGTACCAGCCGATCAGCCCCGCCGCCGAATACCCGACGACGCACACCCAGGCGAGCACCCAGCCGGCGATCAGCGGGAGGTTCTTGTTGGCCAGGGCCACGATCACTTCGTCGTTGACGGGTACGGTGCCGCCCTCGCCAACGAGCCGCAGCGAGATGCCCTGCAGGCCGAGGAAGAACGCCAGCGTGACGACGAACGACGGGATGCCGAGGACGGCCACCAGCCAGCCGGTCACCAGCCCGATGAGCAAACCGGTGCCCAGGCCGGCGAGCGTCGCGACGTACCAGGGCTGGTTCTGTTCGCTGAGCAGGGTCGCCAGGACCGCGGCCGACACGCCGCCGGTGACGCCGGCGGCCAGGTCGATCTCGCCGAGTAGCAGCACGAACACCAGGCCCATGGCGAGGATGGTGACGGGCAGCGCCTGGACGAGCAGGTTGGCGATGTTCTGGTTGCTGAGGAACGTCTCTGGGCGCAGCACGGTGAACAGCAGCCCGAGGACGACGAGGCCGAGGATCGCGGGCAGCGCGCCCAGGTCACCCGACCGGAGCCGGATCCCATAGTCACGCAGCGCCGAGCCCACCGACTGCTCGCCCAGGTCGACGGCGACGGCGGTGTCCGGCAGCTGTACGTCGGACGGATTTGTGGATTTGGTGGACATGGGAACCTCGTTCAGATGCTCTCTGCGGCGGTCGACGGGGCCAGGCCGAGGTCCCCCGACCGGCCCGCGGTGATCAACTCGACGACCTGGCTGCGGCTGACGTCGGACGCCTTGACATCGGCGGCCACCCGGCCCAGGTAGAGAGCGGTGATGCGGTCGGCAACCTCGAAGACGTCGTTCATGTTGTGCGAGATCAGCACGACGCCGTGGCCGGCCTCGGCGAGCCGGCGGACCAGGGCGAGCACCTGCTCGGTCTGGGCGACCCCCAGCGCCGCCGTCGGCTCGTCGAGGATCACCACCTTGGACTCCCACAGCACCGCCTTGGCGATCGCCACGGTCTGCCGCTGACCACCGGACAGGCTGGCGACCTGCTGGCGGACCGACGCGACGGTGCGGACGGACAGCCTCGCCAGGGTCTCGCGGGCGGCCTCCTCCATCGCGGCCTCATCCAAGGTCCGCGGGAGCAGCTTTTGGAGGAGCGGCAGGCGGTACTTTCGCTTGCGCTCGCGCCCGAGGAACATGTTCTGCGCGACGTCGAGGTTGTCGGAGAGCGCGAGGTCCTGATAGACCACCTCGATGCCGAGCGCGGCCGCGTCCCGTGGGCTGTTCACCGTGACCGGGGCGCCCTCGAAGACGATGGTGCCGGAGTCGGCCGGATAGATCCCGGCGACGCATTTGATGAGGGTCGACTTTCCCGCCCCGTTGTCGCCGACCAGGGCGGTGACCTGGCCGGGATGGACCGTGAAGTCGACGTCGTGCAGGACGTGGACGGCGCCGAAGCTCTTGTTGATCCGCTGAAGCTCCAGCAGCGGCGTACCGGTTTCGCTGGTCACTCTGCCCTACCTTCTTGAGTACGCCCCGATGGTGCTGCGGAGGCGAGACGATCGGATGGTGTGGGTGAGGGCTCCCCTCGCGGCAAGAGACGGGGTGCCCGCCGCTGCGGCGAGCACCCCATCACCGTTTACTGGAGTCCGGCGTCGGTGCACTTGCCCGCGTACTCGCCGGTGCAGAGCTCGTCCTTCTTGATGAAGCCGTCGTCGACGACCTGCTTGACGTTGTCCTTGAAGACGCCGATCGGGGTGAGCAGCACGGACGGGACATCGCGGCCGGACTTGGTGTCCTTGACGGTGCCGGTGGTCTGACCCTTCTCACCCTTCGTCAGCGCGATCGCCAGCTTGGCCAGCGCGTCGGCCTCCTGCTTGATCGGCTTGTAGACCGTCATGCACTGGGTGCCGTCGAGGA
>CALAED010000356.1 GCA_937891035.1 uncultured Thermomonosporaceae bacterium
AGCGGCGAGCCGACGAGCGAGTGGAGTGGCCGGCCGTTTCCGCGCGGAGCGCCTTCGTCCGGTCGTCCGCGAGGCGAGCGAGGAGGGGAGCGCGACCATGAGCCTGGAGCGGCGAGCCGACGAGCGAGTGGAGTGGCCGGCCGTTTCCGCGCGGAGCGCCTTGGTCCGGTCGTCGGTCCGGTCGTCCGCGAGGCGAGCGAGGAGGGGAGCGCGACCATGAGGACGCGAGCCGCTTCCGTCAAGCTATTGATCTTTGTCGTCGTCACGACGTTGGCGACCGGCATGCTGGCTGTGACGATCGCCAACACCCGGTTCACCGACAGCCGCACCTACAAGGCGATCTTCACCGACGCGGCGGGCCTGCTGGCCGGCGACGACGTGCGGGTGGCCGGCGTACAGGTGGGCGAGGTCAAAAAGATCGAGCTGTACCAGGGCCGGCTGGCCGAGGTCACGTTCACGCTGGCCAAGGAGGGCACCTTCAGCACCGGGCTGCCGCGCTCGACGCTGGCGCAGATCCGCTACCGCAACCTGATAGGACAGCGGTACGTCAGCCTGTCCGAAGGGCCCGGCACTCCGGGCGACCTGCTCCCGCGCGACGGCACGATCCCGGTGGCGCAGACCCGCCCGGCGCTCGACCTGACCACCTTGTTCAACGGCTTCCGCCCGCTGTTTCGCGTGCTCGAGCCGGGCGACGTCAACAAGCTCGCCTTTCAGATCGTGCAGACGCTGCAGGGCGAGGCCGGGACGGTCAACAGCCTCCTGGCGCACGTGGCCGCGCTGACCAACTCCATCGCCGACCGCGACAAGATCATCGGGAACCTGATCGACAACCTCAACCAGGTGCTCGGCACGATCGACGAACGGCGGGTGCAACTCAGCCAGCTCATCTCCCAGCTGCAGGCGTTCGTCACCGGCGTGGCCGGCGACCGGCAGGCGATCTTCGACTCGCTGAGCGAGATCAACGACCTGACCGCCGTCACCTCCGATCTGCTGCTCGAGGCTCGGCCGTCGATCAAGAACGACATCGCCGGCCTCGGCAAGCTCGCCGACACGCTCGCGGACAACGGCAAGACCATCGACAACGGTCTCCAGCGCACGCCGGATCGCCTGAACGAGCTGGTCAGAGCCTCCTCCTACGGCTCGTGGTTCAACTTCTACCTCTGCAGCTTCGACGCCAGGATCTCGCTGCCCGGAGGACCGGCGTTCCAGACTCCGACCGTCGTGAACGACAACGAGAGGTGCAAGTGATGAGGGGGGATTCGTAGTGCGCGTCCCCTTCAGGGAGCGGAACCCGGTTCCCATCGGGCTGGCGGGGCTGGCCGCGATCGTGCTCGCCCTCGTCGCGGTCATGAACCTGTCCGGCGTCCCGTTCGTCGGCGGCGGGACGACCTACACCGCGGCGTTCGCCGAGGCGGCGGGGCTGCGCGAAAACGAAGAGGTGCGGATCGCCGGGGTCAAGGTGGGCAAGGTGACCGCGCTCGACCTGGAAGGCGACCACGTCAAGGTCACCTTTGAGGTGAACGACGACGTCCGGCTCGGCGAGTTGACGCGCGCCGAGATCAAGATCAAGACGGTGCTCGGCTCGCATTACCTGTCGCTTGTCCCGCGCGGGCCGGGGCGGCAGGATCCGCACCGGCAGATCCCGGTCTCGCGCACGGCCACTCCCTTTGAGATCCTCCCCGCGGTGAGCCAGCTGAGCCAGCGGGTCCAGGCCATCGACGTCAAGCAGCTGGCCGCGTCGTTCGACACGCTGTCGGCGACGTTCAAGGATTCCCCGGAAGAGGTGCGCGCGTCCCTGCGCGGCCTGCGCCGGCTGTCGGCCACGATCGCCTCCCGCGACGACCAGCTGCACCAGCTGGTCGGCCGGGCCAAGGACGTGACCCAGGTGCTGGCCGACCGCAACCAGCAGATCACCAAGCTGGTCGAGGACGCGGACGCGATCCTGCGCGCCGTGCGGGCCCGCCGCGCCGTCATCCACGAGCTGCTCATCAACACGGTGGCGCTGACCCAGCAGCTGAACGGCCTGATCGCCGACAATGAGGAACAGCTGCGCCCGGCGCTGGCCAACCTGCAGCGAGTCAACCGGATCTTGCTGAAGAACCAGGACAACCTGGACCGCATCCTCCAGCTGTGGGCGCCGTTCGCCAGGCAGTTCACCGATGCCGCCGGCACGGGCCGCTGGGTCGACAGCTACATCCAGAACCTGATCCCCATCCCCAACCACTTCGAGACCAGGCCGCAACCGGGTCAGCCGCAACAGCAGCGGCAACAGCCGGGGCGAGGCGGGTCACCGCCGGCTAGCCCGTCCGCCAACCCGTTGCCGTTCCTTCCATGAGTTCCGGTAGGTGAAGGTGTCGCGATCAACCATCCTCAGGGTCGGCGTCACGGTGGTCGTCGTGGCGCTGGTGGTGGCCGTCGTGGGGATCGTCTGGCCGGGGTCACCACAGCACCGGCTGACGGCCTACTTCACCAGCACCGTCGGCCTCTATCCCGGGGCGGACGTCCGGATCCTCGGCATCCGCGTGGGCAAGGTCGACAAGATCACCCCGGTCGGCCGGTCCGTACGGGTCGAGATGACCTACGACGCGAAGCGGAAGGTGCCGGCGGACGTCCAGGCCGTCATCGTCAACCAGTCGCTGGTCGCCGACCGCTACGTCCAGCTCGCCCCGGTCTACCGCGGCGGCGCGGTGCTGGCGGACAAGGCAACGCTGCCGCTGACCCGCACGGTCACCCCGGTCGAGATCGACGACATCACGGGCAGCCTGAACAACCTCAACAAGGCGCTTGGGCCGGACGGCGCCAACGCCAACGGCTCCCTGTCGCGGCTGCTGCAGGTCGGCTCGGACACCCTGAACGGCCAGGGCGACGACATCCGGGCAACCGTCAGCGGCTCGGCCAAGGCACTCAGCACATTGAGCGAAAACCGCAAGGACATCACCGCCAACATCGAGAACCTGCGCGTGATCACACAGGCGCTGGCCGCCAACGACCGGCAGGTCCGTGACTTCAACGGCCATCTGTCCCAGGTGTCCGTCCAGCTCGCCGGCGAAAAAGAGGAGCTCGGCGCGGCGCTGCGCGCGCTCGGCCCGACCCTGCGCAACCTTGCGAGGTTCGTCAGGGGCAATCGCAGTCAACTGGCCGCCAACGTCCGGCAGCTGGCGCAGATCACCTCGGTGCTGGTGAAGCAGCGGGACAAGCTCGGCGAGTTCCTGTCAACCGCGCCCGTCGGCCTCAGCAACCTGTCGCACGCCTACGATCCGATCAGCGGCACGCTCACCACCCGCACCGACCTGCGCCAGTTCGACAATCTGGCGATGTGGGTCTGCTCGCTGGCGTTCTCGCTCGGCACCCCGCCCCAGCAGTGCGAGGCGCTGCTCGCGCCGATCAACCCGGTGGGCAGGGGCCTGGATCTGCTGCAGAGCGACCTGTCGTGGATCACCGCGCTCACGACCACGTACAACCCGATTCCGCCGCCGCCCGACGCGTTCGGTCCGAACGGCCCGCCGCCGTCGGACGAGACGGGCCGGTCGGGCCAGTCCGGGCAGACTGACCAGTCAGATCAGTCTGGACAGTCCGAACAATCAGGACAATCTGGTCAGTCAAGCCGGCCGGGCTCGGCGACGGATCAGCGCTCCGGCGAGGGCTCGGGAAGCGGGATAGGCGAGCTGCTGCCGGGAGGTAACCCGTGAACCGCCGCCCCTTCGCACTGATCGCGGTCGCCGTCGCCGGGTTGACCGCGGCCGCGGGCTGTTCGTTCCGCGGCGCCGAGTCGCTGCCCCTGCCCGGCGGCCCCAACCTCGGCAGCCATCCGTACGAGATCAGGATCGACTTCGTCAACGTGCTCGACCTCGTGCCGCACTCGGTCGTCAAGATCAACGACGTCTCCGTCGGCGAGGTCACGGACATCAGGCTCGACGGCTGGCACGCGCGCGTCACCTGCGAGGTGCGCGGCGACATCGTTCTGCCCGACAACGCGATCGCGAGCGTCAGCCAGACCAGCCTGCTGGGCGAGAAGTACGTGGCCCTGTCCCGGCCGGCGCAGGAGCCGCCGCAGGGGCGGCTGGCGCAGGGCGACGTGATCCCGCTGTCGCGTACCTCCAGGTCGACCGAGGTCGAAGAGGTGCTGTCGGCGCTGTCCGCGCTGCTGAACGGCGGCGGCATCGAGCAGATCTCCACCATCACCCACGAGCTGAACGCCGCGCTGGACGGCCGGACGGACACGATCAGGGACGTACTGCACCGCGTGGACACATTCGTCGGCACGCTCGACCGGCACAAGGATTCGATCAACCGGGCGATCGCCGGCCTCGACCGGCTCACCGCCAAGCTGGCCGCCGAGAGGCAGACGATCGCCAAGACCCTCGACGGCGCCGGTCCGGCGATCAAGATTCTCAACCAGAACCGAGCCGACCTGACGAAGATGCTGGTCAGCCTCAACAAGTTCGGCGACACGGCGACCCGCGTGATCAACGCATCGCGCGACGATCTGCTGGCCAACCTGCGGGCGCTGGAACCGATCCTCGCCAACCTCAACAAGGCGGGCGACGACCTGCCGAGCAGTCTGGAGAATCTGATCTCCTTCCCGTTCCCTTCGACCGCGAGCAACCTGCTGCGGGGCGACTTCGCCAACCTCCACATCACGCTGGACCTCAACCTCGGCGAGCTCGCCAACAATCTCCTGGGCGGTACGGCGCTCGAAGGGCTCGCCAAACAGCAAGAGGCGATGCGCGATCTGATCCAGCCGCCGAACCTCACGCTGCCGCAGACCCCGCCCGGCGTACTGCCACCCGGCGGGCTGCCCGGCGGCGGTCTGCCAGGCGCCCCCGGCGGCGGACAACCACCCGGCGGCGGACAGCCACCGCCGGACCGGCCGAGCGACCAACCGAGCGACCAACCGAGCGATCGGCCAACTGATCAGCCGAGCGATCGTCCGGGCGGCATCCGCGACCTGCTGCCGCCGCTGTCGTCCGGCCCGCTCAACGGCAATGCGGCCAGGGGAGGTTACTCGTGATCCTCAACCGCGGCGTCAAGGTCCAACTGGTGGTCTTCGCGCTGATCACCGTCCTCGGGATCAGCTATACGGCGGTACGGTTCATCGGCGTCGGCCGCGATGTGCTGGGCCGGGGCTACGTGGCGTACGTGGATCTCACCGACTCCGGCGGGATCTTCACCAATGCCGAGGTCACCTACCGCGGCGTGACCGTCGGCCGGGTCGGCCCCATCGAGCTCACCCGTGACGGACTGCGGGTGCGGCTGGACCTCGACCGCGGCCACCACATCCCGCGCGACACCATCGCCGTCGTGGCGAACCGGTCCGCGGTCGGCGAGCAGTACATCGACTTGCGGCCGCGCAGCGACGGCGCCCCCTTCCTGGACAGCGGAGCTCCGTACACGGTCCCGAGACAGGACACCAGGCTGCCGGTGCCGACGCAGGAGCTGCTCGGCAACCTCGACAGGCTGGTCGCCTCGGTTGACCAGCAGGACCTCGCCACCGTGGTGGACGAGCTTGACCAGGCGTTCGCGGGCTCGGCGGCCGACCTGCAGGCGATCCTCGACTCCAGCGACCGGTTGCTCAAGGAGGCCAACGACAACTTCCCGGCCGCGTCCGACCTGCTCGACAACGGCAGGGTCGTGCTCGACACGCAGCGGGACCAGGGGACCAACATCCGCACCTTCGCCCGGAACCTGGCGGTGCTGACCGATGAGCTGCGGCGGGACGACCCGCACCTGCGCGACGTCCTCGACCGCACCGCTCCGGCCGCCGCGCAGGCCAGCGGGCTGATCAGAGACCTGTCGCCCACACTGCCGGTGCTGCTGGCGAACCTGACCTCGACCGGGCAGGTCATCACCTCCCGCATCGACGGTCTGCGGTCGCTGCTGATCCTGTACCCGGCGACGCTGGCCGGCGGGTTCACCGTGACCCCCGGCGACGGCACCGAGCACTTCGGCCTCGTTCTCAACCTCAACTCGCCGCCGCCGTGTACCAAGGGGTACGAGAAGACCGAGATCCGCTATCCGCAGGACACCAGCGATCGCCGCGCCGAGCTCGACGTCGGCTGCAAGCTCCCGCGCGACTCGCAGCAGGTCGTACGGGGCGCGCGGAACGCCCCGCCGCCGCGCCCGGCGCCGGCCCTGCCGCCGGGCGCCACCGAGGGCGCCGGCGAGCCGCCCGGCGGTGCCTCAGGCGGCGCTTCCGACGGGTCGCCGGACGGGTCAAGTGACGGGTCGGCCGACGGGAGACGGCAGGCGGCGGCCGCGGGGGAGACCCGGCAGGCGCCGGGCTCGTCCGGCGTCACCGCTGAGGACTTTTCGCCAAATTCGATAGTGATGTCTGGATACGATCCGTTGACTGGTGCCGTCATCGGGCCGAACGGGCAACGGTATGCCCTCGGTACCACCGGAGGACAGCAACGTCTGTTGGGAGACGCCTCGTGGAAGTGGCTGCTGCTCGGTCCGCTCGCGCGATGAGTGAGGTCGGCGGACCCCTGCGTACGTCACGAGGGCGGCTCATCGCGGCCGTACTGGCGGTCCTCGTCACCGGGCTCGCCGTGTGGGCGACGGTCCTTGGCCTCGACGTCCGCGCCAAGGAGAGCAAGGCCGCGCGCCAGGCCGCCATCCGGCAGGCCGCCAGGCAGGGGGCGGTCAACCTGGTCAGCATCGACTACCGCAACGCCCAGCAGGACGTCGACCGGGTGCTCAGCGGCACCACCGGCGAGGCCAGAGATCAGTGGGCCCAGCTGTCGAAGCAGTTCGTCGACCAGATCGTCAGGGCGCAGGCGACGTCGATCGTGCAGTCGGATCCCAAGGTCGGCATCGTGGCGATGGACGACGACTCGGCCGAGGTGATCGTCTCGGTGAGCTCGGTCGTTTCCAGCCCCAAGGTCCGGCAAGGTGCGCCGAGAAACTTCCGGTTTTCGATGAATTTGGCTCATACCGACGGGCGCTGGCTCGTCTCGAAGTTGGGGCTGGTGCCATGACGAGTCGACTTGCGCACCTGAGCCGCCGCCGGCCCGGCCCGGCGAAGAACGAAAGCGCGCCAGATGACGCCACCGACGGCGCGGCCGGCGACCCGGCCGAGAACGTGGCCGCCGACGCCGACGCCGACGCGGTTGCCGACGCGGTTGCCGACGCCGGCGCGACCGCCGACGCGGAAGAGGCCACCGCCGACGTGCCGACGCCGGCCGAGCGGCGGCGATCGAGGCCGAGCGCCCGCCGCGACCGGTCCGCGCGGCCCTCAGCCGGCACGCAGATCCTTGTGTTGCTCGCGCTCGTGGCGCTCGCCCTCGCCATCGCCGTGGTGAGCCTGAGGAACCGCGGAAACGAGCTCAGCGCCGCCGACAGCGGCGCGCAGAAGGCGATGTTCGCCGCCGCCACCGCCGCCCAGGACCTGTCCTCCTACGACTACCGGACACTGGAATCGGATATCAAGACCGCGGCGGCCCAGACGACGGGACAGCTGCGCGCGGACTACGAGAAGCAGGCGCAGGCGATCATAGCGACGGCACGACAGCAGCAAGTCGTCGTGAACGCGCAAACCGTTAAGTCCGGCGTCGTGAGCGCGTCCGCCGGCGAGGTGGTCGTGCTCGTCTTCCTCAACCGCACCACCAGCAAGACGGCCGGTTCCGCGGCCGGTCAAGAACGCACGCCCGACCAGCTCAGACTGCTGATGACCATGAAAAAGGCGGGCGATCGGTGGCTGGTGGCCAAGGTTGACGTGATGTAGCCGGTCCGATGGCGAAGCGAGGGCGAATCCCTAAACTATGGCGTTCCTCACTGCTGGTCAGCGCCGGAAATGTCCATGTCCGCTCTTGACTACAGCCCGCTGACGAGCGATGCTGCCAAGCAACTGTGATGCATCCTGCGGCGCTAGAGTTGCCAGCGGTGTGGCAGTCGGCTACACTGCCCCTTTGCGCTGCCCTCTGACGATCCACGTGTGAGAGTAACCTGAGTGCTCCACTCATGGGTCGTCTGGCGTGCGTGTCGTCAGTCCGCCGCGAGCCCTCGGAAGGACCACTCTTGGCAGCCTCGCGCAACGCCTCGAATACCGCAACCGGTCCGCATCGCGTATCTTTCGCGCGCATCACGGAGCCTCTGGAGGTTCCGGATCTCCTTGCGCTGCAGACCGAGTCTTTTGACTGGCTGCTTGGTAACGAGAAATGGCAGGCCCGGGTCGAAGCGGCCCAGCAGGCCGGCCGTAAGGACGTCCCGACCCAGTCGGGTCTGGAAGAAATCTTCGAGGAGATCAGTCCCATCGAGGACTTCTCCGGCACCATGTCGCTGTCGTTCCGTGATCATCGGTTCGAGCCGCCCAAGTACTCCGTCGAGGAGTGCAAGGACAAGGACATGACCTACTCCGCGCCGATGTTCGTCACCGCGGAGTTCATCAACAACTCAACCGGCGAGATCAAGAGCCAGACGGTGTTCATGGGCGACTTCCCGCTCATGACCCCGAAAGGCACGTTCATCATCAACGGCACCGAGCGCGTCGTCGTCTCCCAGCTTGTCCGGTCGCCCGGCGTGTACTTCGACCGGCAGCTCGACAAGACCTCCGACAAGGACATCTACGGCTGCAAGGTCATCCCCAGCCGGGGCGCTTGGCTCGAGTTCGAGATCGACAAGCGCGACAACGTCGGCGTCCGCATCGACCGCAAGCGCAAGCAGGGCGTCACCGTGCTGCTCAAGGCGCTCGGCTGGGACGACGCCCGGATCCTGGACCGCTTCGGCGAGTACGAGTCCATCCGCATCACGCTCGACAAGGACCACACCAGCGGCCAAGACGACGCCCTCCTCGACATCTACCGCAAGCTGCGGCCGGGTGAGCCGCCGACCAAGGAGTCGGCGCAGACCCTGCTGGAGAACCTCTATTTCAACCCCAAGCGTTACGACCTCGCCAAGGTCGGCCGCTACAAGGTCAACAAGAAGCTCGGGCTCGACCTGCCGACCCGGCAGGGCACGCTGACCGAAGACGACATCGTCGCCACCATCGACTACCTCGTCCGGCTGCACGCCGGTGAGGAGGAGATGATGGTCGCCGACCGCGGCATCCCGATCGAGGTCGACGACATCGACCACTTCGGCAACCGCCGGCTTCGTACGGTCGGCGAGCTGATCCAAAACCAGGTCCGGCTTGGCCTGGCGCGGATGGAGCGGGTGGTCCGCGAGCGGATGACCACCCAGGACGTCGAGGCGATCACGCCGCAGACCCTGATCAACATCCGCCCGGTGGTGGCGTCGATCAAGGAGTTCTTCGGCACCAGCCAGCTGTCGCAGTTCATGGACCAGACCAACC